>JBDUBL010000024.1:0-26838 GCA_040004125.1 Actinomycetota bacterium | reverse complement strand
GGATCTCGCCGCCGACCGTCGGCACGCCGATGCAGTTGCCGTAGCCGCCGATCCCCGCCACGACGCCTTCGAAGAGCCAGCGGTTCCGCGGCTCGGCCAACGGGCCGAACATCAACGGATCGAGCAGGGCCACCGGGCGTGCGCCCATCGAGATGATGTCGCGCACGATGCCGCCCACGCCGGTCGCGGCGCCCTGATATGGCTCGATCGCGCTCGGGTGAGAATGCGACTCCATCTTGAACACCGCGGCGTCCCCATCGCCGATGTCGACCGCGCCCGCGTCCTGACCGGGACCGACGAGCACCGCGGGCCCTTCGGTCGGCAGCGTCTTCAAGTGGATCTTGGAGGACTTGTACGAACAGTGCTCGGACCACATGACCGAATACATCGCGAGCTCCGCGCGGTTGGGCTCCCGCCCGAGCGTGGCGATGATCTGATCGAACTCGTCGTCCTTGAGGCCGAGCCGGCGGTGCAGCGGCTCGGTCACGAGGGCGCCCCTGCGAAGATCGCGTACGTGAACGCGAGCGAACGCTCCTGGAACGCGATCAACTGCTCCGTGTCGGGGCCGATGTGACCGGCATCGAACCACTCGACCTCGATCGACTTCCCGGACGCGCGCGCCGCGGCCTCATAGGCTTGGAACTGACCGGGCGGGCACCTCGTGTCGTTCGACCCTTGGAAGACGAGTAACGGCGCGTCGAGCTGCTCGACGTAGGTGATCGGCGACGCACGCCGGTAGACATCGGGCTTCGCGTCCGGCGGACCCTCGAAGATCTGCTCCTCATACGCGCGGAGCGTGCCCGCCGACTCCTCGTACATCCGGACCCAATCGGCCACCGCGACATAGGCGACACCACCGGCCCACAGGTCGGGACGTCGGCCGAGTCCCAGCAACGTCAGATACCCCCCGTAGGAGCCGCCCGTCAGGACGATCCCGCGTGGGGCCGCGATCCGCTCCCCGACGAGCCACGCGGCGGTCGCGGCGAGGTCCTCGACCTCCCAGTGACCGAGATCCCCCCAGATCGCCTGCTGATACTCGCGGCCGAATGTGACCGAACCCCGATAGTTGAGCGAGGCGACGGCGTAGCCGTGATCGACCCAGGACGACACCGCCGGCCAGTATCGCTCCGTCGTCACCGACTCCGGCCCGCCGTGCACGTGCAGGATCGTCGGGTAGGGACCATCGCCGTCCGGTGTCACGACCCAGGCCTGCACAGACGTTCCATCGGAGGATGGAAACGACACCGAACGCAACGGGTGCCCGCCGGGGGCGCCGGGGGCGCGCACGATCGTGCGCTCGTCGTGCTGCCCGACCTCGATCACGGTCGTCGGTTCGGTGGCGCGATCGCGCCGAACGATGATCCCGCCTGACCCGAAGGCCGCGCCGTCGAGCACGGATCCACCGCCGACGTCGATGCGGTCGCCGATGCTCGACTCGAGGTCGAAGCGCCACAGTGACTCGGTGGCGCGCTCCGACACGCCCAACAAGAGATGTCGTCCGTCGTCGGACCAGTCGAGAGTGTCGATGTCGCCCTCGACGTCGAGATCGAGATCCCGGCGCTCGCCGGTTGCCAGATCCCAGAGCAAGGGTCGTTCACGGCCCGACACGTTGGACGTCGACGCCACGCGCCGATCCCCCGCGACGGGCGAGGCGACGGGGGTCCCCATCGAGCTCGGGGCGCCGTCCCACAGCGTGGCGAGCTCGGCTCCCGTCGCGGCGTCGATCGCGACCAACGCCGACGCGTTCGATCCCGTCGGACCGGACGTCTGGCACACGACGCTGCCGCCGTCGGAGGTAAACGCCATCCGTCGGATCAGACCCGGCGCCGTCAGCAAGCGAGTCGGATCGGTGTGTTCGGCGTCGGGGCGGCAGATCCATACCGAAGTGCCGTCGTCGTCGCTGACGCCGATCGCAACCATGTCTCCGTCGTCGCTCGCCGCGATCTCCCACGAGGAGTACGCAGGCATGTTCGGCGTCAGATCGAGCACCGGTCCGCCCTCGATCGGTCGACGGGCCCAATGGCCCACCTCGTTGCCCCCGACGTCTTCGAGCGCGAAGACGAACCGACCGTCCGGGGAGATCATGGCGAGGACCGATCCAGATGGTGCATCGGTCATCTGTCGCATCTCGCCCGATCGCAGGTCGAGCGCGTAGGCCTGCGTGACGCCGGTCTGGTCGCTCAGCACCAGGGCGCGATCCCGGTTGCGACGTGCAACCTGGAGCCCGTCCAACCGGGGGAACCGGAAGCGCTGCTTCCAGGTCGCGTCGGCGGACCGATCGGGAGGACGCGGGATCACGCGCTCGCCCCCGCGAGCGCGGCTTCGAATAGCGATGCGAACAGCGGCTGTCCGCCCGTCGGACCGACGTCGGGGTCCACACCGTGTTCCGGGTGTGGCATCAGCCCGACCACGTTGCCGGCCGCGTTGCGCACGCCCGCCACGTGGTTCGTCGCGCCGTTCGGGTTGTGGACATCGCCCAACTGCCCGTCCTGGGCCGCATAGCGGAACACCACGAGGCCGTCGCCCTCCACGCGCTCGAGCTGCTCGGGCGTGGCGACCCACTGACCCTCGCCGTGTTTAACCGGCACCTGGACCGTCTCGCCCGGTGTCAGCCCGCTCGTGACACAACTCTGGGACGTCTCCACGCGAAGCCACACGTCCTCGCACACGAATCGCAGCGACACGTTCCGGATCAGCGCGCCCGGTAAAAGCCCTGCTTCACAAAGAATCTGGAAACCGTTGCAGATGCCGAGCACCGGCGCGCCTCGTTCCGCGAACGCCCGTACCTCGGCCATCAGCGGGGCGCGTGCGGCGATCGCCCCGCAGCGAAGGTAGTCGCCGTAGCTGAACCCGCCGGGCAGCACCACGGCGTCGACACCGTGCAGATCGTGCTCGGCGTGCCAAAGCGCCACCGCTTGCGCCCCCATGGCCTCGATCGCGTTGCATGCGTCGCGGTCATCGAGCGACCCCGGGAACGTCACAACCCCGACGCGGGGGATCTCCCTCACGTGGCCGAGACCTCCAGCACCTCGACGTCCTCGATCACGGGATTGGAGAGGATGCGCTCGGCCATGTCGTGGACCTGCGCGAGCGCGGCCGACTCGTCATCGGCTTCGACGGCGAGCTTGATGTGCTTGCCGACGCGCACGCCCGACACGTTCGTCCAGCCCATCGCCGGAAGTGCGCCCTCCACCGCCTTGCCCTGAGGGTCGAGCAGACCGGGCTTCAGCGACACGAGCACCTCGAACGAAAACGTCACCCGGGGACTCCCATGCGGGCCAGGTAGTCGGCGAACCCTTCGCCGCTGATCCGCTCGTAGGCCTCCTGGTACTTGGCCGCGGTCACATCGACCACATCGTCGGGCAACACGGGCGGCGGCGGCTCGTGGTTCCAGCCGCTGGCGTCCAGCCAGTCGCGCACGTACTGCTTGTCGAACGAGGGCTGGCCATGGCCTGCCTCATAGACGTCGGCGGGCCAGAACCGGGAAGAGTCGGGCGTCCCAACCTCGTCGATCAGCGTCACATCCTTCGTCTCGCGATCGAACCCGAACTCGAACTTCGTGTCGGCCAGGATCAGACCGTTCGCGGTGGCCCCGGCGGCGATCCGCTCGTAGATCCCGATCGAAAGCTCCTTCAGCCGCTCGTACAGCCCGTCGCCGACCAGCGCACGCGCCTCGTCGGGAGTGAGCGGCATGTCGTGGCCCTCGGCGGCCTTCGTGGTCGGGGTGAAGATCGGCTCCGGCAACTGCTGCGACTCGATCAGGCCCGCGGGCAGCGCGATGCCACACACCGCGCCTTCCCGTTTGTACTGCGACCAGCCGCTGCCGGTGAGGTAGCCACGCACGACGCATTCCATCGGGACGACGTCGGCGGTGCGCACGAGCGTGGCGCGTCCTGCCAGCTCGGCATCGGCGTCGAACGGAGCGGGGAACGCCGAGCGATCGGCGCTCAGCACGTGGTTGGGCACGAGGTCGCGTGTCTGGTCGAACCAGTACAGCGAACAGGCGGTCAGCACCCGCCCCTTGTGCGGGATCGAGGTCGGCAAGACCACGTCGAACGCGCTGATGCGATCGGTGGCGACCAGCAGCAACCGGTCGTCGCCTGCCTCGAAGATGTCGCGGACCTTTCCTTGGGCTACGAGTGTCACGATGCGTTGACCTCCAGGGTGTCGAGTCGTTCGAACAGAGGACCGAGGTTCGCGAGGAAGCGTTGGGGATCGAACAGCGCGGCCAGGGAAGCGGCATCCAGCAGCGACGTCACCTCGGGGTCGGCGGCGATCGCGTCGCGGAAGCTCGCGTCGTCATCCCACGCCGCGGCGGCGGCGCGCTGCACGATCCGGTAGGCGCCGTCCCGCCCGAGGCCGGTCTCGATCAGCGCAAGCAACACGGTCTGGCTGAACGCGATGCCGCCGCGGCTGTCGACCAGCTCGCGCATCCGCTCGGGGAACGCGACGAGCCCATCCATCACCCACGCCATGTCGCGCAGCATGAAGGCGAGCAGGCCGCTGGCGTCGGGGAAGATGATGCGCTCCGCCGAGGAGTGTGAGATGTCGCGCTCGTGCCACAGCGCCACGTTCTCGAGGGCGGTCACCGCATGGCCGCGGATCACGCGGGCGAGCCCGCTGACGCGTTCGCTGACGACGGGGTTCCGCTTGTGCGGCATCGCACTGGACCCCTTCTGACCTGCGGCAAAGGGCTCCTGCACCTCGCGCACCTCCGTTCGGGCCAGGTGACGGATCTCGGTGGCAAGCGCGTCGAGGGTGGACGCGCAGACCGCCATCGCGCTCATCAGCTCGGCGTGGCGATCGCGCTGGATCACCTGGGTCGAAGCGTCGGCCGGCTGCAGTCCGAGCCGTTCGCAGACGAGTTGCTCCACCTCGGGGTCGACACTGGCGTAGGAACCGACGACGCCGCTGATCGCGCCGACGCTGACCGCCTCGCGCGCACGCCGCAGCCGTGTCCGGTCGCGATCCAGCTGGAACGCGAACACGGCCAGCTTGTGGCCGAACGACGTCGGCTCGGCGTGGATCCCGTGGGAACGCCCCATGCAGACGGTGTCACGGAATTCGAACGCGCGGCGCTTCACGATGGCGAGCAAGGTGTCGAGGTCGGCCAGTACCACATCGACGCTCGCGCGCAGCTGCAGTGCGAAGCCGGTGTCGAGCACGTCGGAGGACGTCATGCCGTAGTGGATCCAGCGACCCTCCGGCCCGATCGAAGCGGCGACGACGTCGACGAACGCCGCCACGTCGTGACGCGTCACCTGCTCGCGCGCGAGAACATCCTCGACGGCGAACGTCGCGCGCTCGCGACAGGCGAACGCGTCTTCCTTCGGGACCGCGCCCAGGACGGCCCAGGCCTCCACGGCGGCGAGCTCGATCTCGAGCCAGTTGGCCATGCGCGTTTGATCGGACCAGATGGCCGAGACCTCGGGCACGTCATAGCGCTCGATCACAGCTTCAGGCCCTCCGCCAGGTCGTCCTTGAACTTCCAGAGCTTCGCCTGCACCTCTTCGTCGCCGACACCGAGGATCTGTGCGGCCAGGATCGCGGCGTTCACCGCGGCGTCGACCCCGACCGTGGCGATCGGCACGCCGGTGGGCATCTGCGCGGTGATCGCGAGCGCCTCGTTCCCGACCATCTGTGGGGCCGTCGCGATCGGGATGCCGATCACCGGCAGCACCGTGCGCGCCGCGACCGCCGCAGCGAGGTGCCCGGACAGCCCGGTCGAACAGATCAAGACCTTCAACCCGCGCTCGAACGCGGTCCGCGCGTACTCATCGACCAGATCGGGGTTGCGAGACGACGACATGATCCGCACCTCGTGCGGGATCTCGAACTTCTCTAAGATCAGGCCCGATTGGCGCATGATCGGCAGCTCCGACGGCGAGGCCGCCAGGACGCCGATGAGCGCGCTCTCTTCCGTCATCGTGCCTCCTCGGCCGCGCGCGCGGCGATGTCGGTGCGGAACTGCATGCCCTCGAAGTTGATCTCTGCGACCGCCCGGTACGCCCGTTCCCGCGCTTCGGCAAGGGTTGCTCCGCGGGCGGTGACGTCGAGTACACGCCCCCCGGCGGTCACCATTTCCCCGTCTCCGTTCCTCGCCGTCCCCGCATGAAAGACGGTGACACCCTCGATCGCAGCGGCCTCGTCCAGGCCGTTGATGAACCTTCCGGTCGGGTAGGTGCCTGGGTAGCCGGCGCTCGCAAGCACAACGGTGACCGCCGCGCCTTCGTCGAGGGCGACAGGCTCGGCCACGTTCGCGAGCGTTCCTGTCGCACACGCATGCAGAAGCGTCCCGAGCTGATAGGAGGTACGAGGCAACAACACCTGTGTCTCGGGGTCGCCGAACCGGCAGTTGTACTCGAGCACCTTCGGCCCATCGGCGGTGAGCATCATGCCCGCGAACAGGACGCCTCGATACGGCGCCAGTTCCTCGACGACGGGCGTGATGCACGTGTCGAGGATCTCGGTCGCGAGCGCCTGCGAGATGCTCGGCACCGGCGAGTACGCCCCCATCCCGCCGGTATTCGGCCCGGTATCGTCGTCGCCGATGCGCTTGTGGTCCGCTGCCACGTCCAGCAGCACGCATGCCCCGGTGCCATCGGTGATCGCGAAGACGCTCACCTCGGGGCCTTCGAGCAGCTCCTCAACCACGATCGTCGACCCGGCGGTCCCGAAGGCACCACCCACGAGACACGCCTCGATGGCCGCGACCGCGGCCCCCCGCTCGGTCGCGACCGTCACACCCTTGCCGGCCGCCAGGCCATCGGCTTTGATGACGCCACGGCCTCCGAGCTCGTCGAGGAAGGCCACCGACTTCTCGACGTCCTCGAAGGCCCCTGCCCGAGCGGTCGGCACGCCCCGGCGCGTCATGATGTCCTTCGCGAATGCCTTCGAGCCCTCGATGCGCGCCGCAGTAGCAGACGGCCCGAACACCGCCCGACCGCGCGACCGGAGCGCGTCGGCCAGGCCGGCGACCAACGGCGCCTCGGGACCGACGATCGTCAGGTCGACGTCCTGTTGGTCAACTACGTTGACTACCGCGTTCACGTCATCGGCGGCCGTGTCCGGGAAGCACTCAGCGATCGCGGCGATGCCGGCGTTCCCGGGGGCCGCGAGGACGTGGGTCACGGCGGGGTCCTGCGCCAGGCGCCAGGCGAGCGCGTGCTCGCGCCCCCCGCCGCCGACAACGAGGACCTTCACGCGCGCACCACGAGGCTCTGCTCACGAGCGGGGCCGACGCCCACGATCGAGATCGGCACCCCGCCGAGTTCCTCGAGGAAGTGCACGTAGCTTTGCGCTTCCTTCGGCAGGTCGTCGAAGGAACGCACGTCGCCGAGCTCATCGGACCAGCCGGGAAGCTCCTCCCACGAGGGTTCGGCCTCGTGGAACAAGGTCTGGTTGGGCGGCACGTCGTCCCAGGTCTCGCCACCCGCGCGGTACCCGACGCAGACCTGCAACGTCTCGAACCCACTCAGCACGTCGAGCTTGGTCAGGATCAGATCGGTGAGGCCGTTGAGCCGCGCGGCGTAGCGAAGCACGCAGCCGTCGAACCACCCGCAGCGACGCTTCCGCCCGGTGGTGGTGCCGAACTCCGCGCCGCGCTCGCCCATCCGCTCGCCGTCAGCATCGAGCGCCTCTGTCGGGAAGGGGCCGCTGCCCACGCGCGTCACGTAGGCCTTGGTGATGCCGATCACGCGCTCGACATGCTGGGGGCCGAACCCGGCGCTCGCCAGGCCGTAGCCGGTCACGGGCGTCGAGGACGTCACGAACGGATACGTGCCGTGGTCGAGGTCGAGCATCGTGCCCTGGGCGCCCTCGAGCATCACGTGCCTTCCGGCCACCAGCCCGTCGCGCAGCAGCCGAGCGGTGTCGGCCACGTGCGGACGCAGCCGCTCGGCGTACCCCAGATAATCGGTGAAGATCTGCTCCGGGGCGACCGCCAGCCGGTTGTAGACCTTGGTCAGGATCTGGTTCTTCTCCCACAGGACCACGTCGAGCTTGGCGCGCAGGATCTTCTCGTCGTACAGGTCCTGGACGCGGATGCCGACCCGGGCCGCGCGGTCGGCGTAGGCGGGCCCGATCCCGCGCTTGGTAGTCCCCAGCGCGTTGGAGCCCAAGAACCGCTGCGTGACCTTCTCCAGCTCCAGGTGGTAGGGCATGATCAGGTGCGCATTCAGCGACAGCTTCAGACCGCTCACATCGACCCCGGAGGCGGTGAGCTCGTCCAGTTCCCGCAGCAAGACGGCCGGGTCGACCACGACCCCGTCGGCGATCACGTTCGTGATGTGGGGGTACAGCACGCCGGAGGGCACGAGGTTGAGCTTCAGCAGCCGTCCCTCGGCGATGATCGTGTGGCCCGCGTTGTTCCCGCCCTGGTAGCGGACCACGAAGTCCATCCGGTCGGCGAGGTAATCGACCGCCTTGCCCTTGCCCTCATCCCCCCATTGGGTCCCGAGAACGACGGTGGCCGGCATGACCCGCCCAGTCTACGAAACGACCGGGCGCGGCCCCCGTGTCGAATCAGTCCAGACGGAACTTCTCCGAGATCTCGATCAGGGTTTGATCCTCCGGGGAGAGGCCGGCGAAGCGCAGGGCGGCCTCGGGGACGTCGGGGCTCACGGAACCACCTCGTCGACCGCCGCCTCGTGCTCCGGAGCGAAGAGCGGGCTTGGGGTTGCGCAGATCCACCCGGACTTCGTCGCCTCGCCCGCGCCGTGCAGATCCTCCTTGGGGACATGGGCCACAAGGGTCTCGCCCAAGCCGTTCACGACGTTCTGAGCCTGCGTGGTCGAGCCGGTGTAGGACTCGAAGAACTGCGGCTCGACGCCGGTTTGCTCCTTCCACATGGCCTTGACGCCGGGATGATCTTGGCGTCGTAGACCTCGCGCGGTGCGCTGTGGGCCGCGAAGATGATCGTGGGGGTTGCGAGTGGGGTGCACGCACCACCCCCGGAGCCAGCGGCGCTGCTCGACGAAGACGTGCAGGCGGGAAGCACGCAGGTGAGCGCCGCCAGGAGGGCCGCGAGCCGCACTGCGCGGGACTGCATGAACATGGCAGATCCTTCCGATCGACCGATGACGGCGTCACCGGCAGGCCAACTGGGATCGGCCTCGGGTAGTCCGGTTGACCGCAAAGGTGCAACCACGCTCGATCCGTCGGTCGGTGCGGGTCGGGGTGTCCGTCGGCTCCGGGGTCCGGTCATCGACGCGACGAGGTAGAGATACCCGGCCGAGGATAAGGCTGCCAAGTACCCCGCGGAGATGTAACGGTTCCGCAACGCGTGCGGCCGGTCGTTGACCCTGCCTCGTGCGCCCCGATACCTTGAGGCGTGGATATCGACTGGGCCATCGTGCTCGCGGGCGCGATCGTGGGCTTCGTCGTCGGGATGACCGGCATGGGCGGCGGCGCCCTCATGACACCGATCCTGGTGATCTTCTTCGGGATCAGCCCGACGGCGGCCGTTTCCTCGGATCTGGTCGCCGCCATGATCATGAAGCCCGTAGGGGGCGGCGTGCACATCCGCCGCAAGACGGTGCGATGGCCGCTCGTGAAGTGGCTGTGCATCGGGTCGATCCCGATGGCGTTCGCCGGCGTGTTCATCGTGCACAACGCGGGCGACCCTGCGCAGGTCGAGGAGCTCACGAGGGTGTTCCTCGGGTGGACCTTGTTGCTGGCCTCGAGCGCCATGATCGTCAAGGCGTGGATCCAGGGACGACGGTCTTCCGAAGCTCGGCTCGCGGGTCGGTCGCTGCACGACTCGATGCCGCCGTTCGCGGTTCGGATCGCCCCGACAGTGGCCGTCGGCCTCGTTGGCGGTCTGTTGGTGGGACTCACGTCCGTCGGATCGGGCTCGATCGTCATCATCGCCCTCATGCTGCTGTTTCCGATGCTGCGCGGTGCCGAGCTGGTCGGCACTGACCTCGTACAAGCGATCCCGCTGGTCTCCGCGGCGGCGCTCGCCCACATCTTGTTTGGCGACTTCCAGCTGGCCCTGACGTCCTCGATCCTGATCGGATCGGTCCCCGCGGTCTGGATCGGCGCTCGCGTGTCGTCGCGTGCGCCCGACGGTGTGATCCGGCCCTTGCTCGTGTTCGTGCTGGCGGCCTCCGGGCTGAAGCTGCTCGGATTGCCGACGGGCGTGCTCGGGCTGGTGCTTCTCCTGCTCGCGCTCGTAGGCTTCGCGTTGTGGGGAGCCTTCGACGCGGCCCAGCACCCCAGGCTGCAGTGGGAAGCACTCGGGCTTCCGAAGCGAAGCTGGGTGACGCGCCAGCTCTATTTGGCGCCGATCGGCGTGGGCGCGGCCTATGCGGGTGCGTATTTCGCGAAGATCAGACCCCAGCTTGAGGCCCTTCCGGGGACGGCCCACACCCCGAGCGAGGCGGCGAGGTAAATGTTCGATCGGATCGTGGTGGCGGTTGACGGCTCGCGTGAAGGCGGAAAGACGGTTCCGGCCGCGATCCAGCTTGCGACGAAGTTCAACTCGTCCTTGACCGTGGTGCACGTGCGCGAACACACGAAGTACGAGGGATCCGATGTGGATCTCGGTCCGGACCAGCCCGCCGACGAGCTGATGGAGTCGGTGCTCGGGCAGATCCGAGCTGCCGGGCTGAACGCGCATGGGGAGATCCGGCGCGTCAACCCGGGCGATACACCCGAGCAGATCGTCTCGGTCGCCAAAGACGTCGACGCGGACCTGATCGTGATGGGAACCCGGGGCATGACAGAATGGAAGTCCATGCTGCTCGGCGGCGTCGCCAACAAGGTCATCCATCACGCCCACTGCCCCGTTCTGCTGGTTCGCTGAGGCCGGCGCTGGTTGACCGTTGGTGGCGGTACCGTTCTGCACGCAGTTGACCAGAAAGGCTGGAGACCGCGACGCGATCACGTTGCGTCGCGGCCGTTTCCGTTCTCAGGAGCATGGATGTTCTCGACCGACGAATCCGCGGCCGTCGAGGTCTGCTGCCGGACGCCTGACCGCTACGTCCGTTCGAACGGGTCGGTCGGGGTCATGATCTCGACGGGCACGGGAGCTGCGACCTCGCGGAACCGATCGCCGTCCGAGCGCGATCCGACCACGAACCCGAAGTGCATCGGGACGGCCAGCCGTGGACCGATCGCCTTCGCCAGGCCTGCGGCTTCCTCGGCGTTCATCGTGTAGTGCCCGCCGATCGGCAACAGCGCGACGTCGCTGCGCACGTCGCTCAGTTCCGGCGCGTGATCGGTGTCGCCCGCGTGGTAGTACGAGGTGCCGCCGAGCTCCAGAACGTAGCCAACCCATCCGTTGGCCTTCGGGTGGAAGGCTAGCGCCTCCTCGCGGATGTTGTATGCCGGCACGGTCTCGAACCGGATGCCGTGACCTTCATACAGACCGCCCGGCTGGACCGCCGTCCGATCGCCCGACAACGCCTCGGCGACATCGTCGGGTGCATACACGAGGGTACGCGCCGTGGACAGTCGTTCGATCTCGTCTGGTTGGAAGTGGTCGTGATGGGCGTGCGTGATGAGGATGACGTCGGCGGGCGCGGCGTCCTCGGGTGTACCCCACGGGTCGATATAGATCGTGCGCTCCCCGTCGGACCACCGGAACGCCGCCTGTCGGAACCAGGTCAGGTGTTCGAGCATCTCGCCTCTCTCGTCGGATGTCGCGGGTAGTCTCACACGCCATGGGCGACACTGGCCGCGAGCGCACAACCGGCGCTCGAGCGTCGGCCGATCTCCTGCGTCGCAATCGCGATTTCCGCCGTTTGTTCCTCGCCTCGGTGATCTCATTGGGTGGGGACTGGTTCCTGTTCGTCGCGTTGGGGGGCCTGTTGCTCGAGGAGACCGGCAAGGCGACGGCCGTCGGCCTCATGATCTTCGCCCAGGAGCTGCCGGTCTTCCTGGCGACGCCCTGGGCGGGATGGTTGGCCGATCGCTTGGATCGTCGGCGCCTGATGATCGTGTGCGACCTGGCCCGCACGGTGATCTGTGCGTCGTTCCTCCTGGTCGGTCCGGACAACCTGTGGCTCGCCTATGTCTTGCTTGCAACGCTCTCGGTCTTCGCCGCCGTGTTCGACCCGGCATCCTCCGCGGCGCTGCCCAACGTGGTCGATGCCGAGGATCTGGCGACAGCGAACGCGCTCAGCGGATCCCTGTGGGGCACGATGCTCGCGGTCGGCGCCGCCGCGGGCGGCGTGGTGGCAACGGTGTTCGGCCGCAATGCCGCGTTCACCGTCGACGCGGCGTCCTTCGCGTTCTCCGCACTGCTGCTGCTCGGCGTGCATCGCGCGTTCTCCCAGCCGCGGGAGCACGACGAGCACGTCGGCATCGCGGAGGCGACACGCGAGTCAGTACGTTACGCTCGGCGCGACCCGCGTGTGTGGGCGCTCGTGTCGGTGAAGTTCGGGTTCGGCGCGGCCGCGGGCGTGCTCGCGTTGATCGCGGTCTTCGCCAAGGACATCTTTCACGCCGGCGACGTCGGCTTCGGGTTGCTCATGGCCGCCCGCGGCATCGGCGCGTTGATCGGTCCGTTCGTGGGACACCGGCTGGCGGGTCGTGGGCACCGACGCCTGCTCCCGGTGATCGCCTGCTCACTCGCCACCTTCGGCGTGGGCTACGCGCTGTTGGGCATCACTCCCGCATTGTGGTTGGCGGCCGTCGCGATCCTCGTCGCACACCTCGGCGGTGGGTCGCAGTGGGTACTGTCGAGCTACGGGCTGCAGCGTCTGGTCCCCGACCATATCCGCGGGCGAATCTTCGCGTTCGACTTCGCGTTGATCACGCTGTCGCTGGGCGTCTCCAGCTTGGTCGCCTCGACCCTCGCCGACCAGATCGGACCCCGCGTCGCCGTGATGATGGTCGGGGGGATCGCGCTGGCGTGGGCCGGCATCTGGTGGCTGCTGACACGCGCGGTGCGCACTGCGCCGATCTTCGCGCCGGGCGACAGCCCGACGCCCCACGACACCGTCGAACGCCCGCCTCCCGGCGCCGAGTAGCTAGGCCGGCGGGGGCGGCGGCGCGTCGTCGGCAGGCGGTGGCGCCGGCGGCGCCTCAGGCCCCTCGGGAGCGACCGGCGCCGGCGCTGGTGTCGATAGCGACGAGAAATCGACCTTCGGCACGCCGGCGTCACCACGCAACGCCTCGTCGACCTCGAAGAACTCCTCGGGCTCGAAGTGACCGAAGTTCGCCACGATCATCGAAGGGAACGACTGCACACGCCGGTTGTAGTCGCGCACGTTGCCGTTGTAATACCGCCGGGCCGTCTGCAACCGATCCTCCGTGTTCGACAGCTCCGCCTGCAACGCGAGGAAGTTCTCGTTCGCCTTCAGCTGCGGGTAGTTCTCGGCAACGGCGAGCAGCTGCCGCAACGCGGCGACGAACGGGCCCTCGGCTGCGGCCTGTGCGCCCGGCGATCCGGTCGCCGAAGTCGCCATCGCTCGCGCCTTCGTGACGTTCTCGAACACCTCGCGCTCGTGCGTCGCGTAGCCCTGCACGGTGGACACGAGGTTGGGGATCAGGTCATAGCGTCGGCGCAGCTCGGTGTCGATGTTGGCCCAGGCGTCCTTGATCAGGTTGCGCTGGGACACGAATCGGTTGTAGCTGCTGATGGCGCCGATCACGAAGACGACGATCAGCACCAGCACGATGATCAGGACGATCGGCACGGCTCACCCTCCTTGGTCAGATCGCGAGCCTACCCCGGATACAACGACGGCACGACCTTGGGTACATGCTGCACGAAACCTCGGGCGACCCCGAGGAGCTCGGTGAACGCCTGTGGGTCGATCTTGGGACCGGCGACCAGCAAACGATTCCCGATCGCCTCGTAGGCATGCCCGGACCCCGAGGCCTGCAGCCATTGCATCATCCGGGCATCGATCAAGTCGTTGGCGAACTTCGGCACCTCACACCGGACCGTGAACTCGCGATTGAACGCCTCGGATTCGAACTGGATGTCGTGGAAGCTGAGGGCATCTGCCAGCCGCGTGAAGAGGCTCTCCCGATCGATCGTGAGGCGCGGGCAGTCGGCCGGCATCGGCACGAGCGCGCAATCGAAGCGACGATACGTGCGGCTCGTGCTGCCGTTGGAGTCGGTCGACTCGTCGTAGTACCAATAGTCGAACGCGACGACGTCGACCTCCTGCCACGCGCCGTGCAAGACGTTCTCGACACCTCGTCCGTCCCCTTTGTGCAACAGCTCGAACGGGTAGCCGAGCAGGCCGAACGGGTCCTGCTCGCTGTAGGAGAGGTTCAGCTGCCCGGCCATCTGCACGAACGCTGTCCGGCGTCGCTTTTTGGACGCGTTCGTCAGGTAGACGAACAGGACGATGAGGAACAGACCACCGACGAACAGCAGGACGATCGGGGCGCCCGTGCCGACGCTGTGGTCGGCGGAGACGTCGGGGCCGAAATCGGGTGGCGGCGTGTACGTGTGCTTGCGCGCGAGGATCTCCGCAACGCCGGCGATGGAGCCCCCCATGAACATCGACCCTCATTCTGCGCCCGAAGGCCTGCGGTTCGCTTCCGAGGAGGTCGGGTCCGACGACCACGCTCCTTGCAGCCAGCGGTCCTCGAAGGGACCTTCTGCCGGACGCGGAGGGTACAGGCTCGCCATCACGCGCGGAACCCGGCGCTGGAGTCCTCGAGCCAGTTCAAGCAGCAGTAGCGTCTTCTCCGGTTCCATCGATCGTGCGACCAACAGCATCCGATCCTCCCGGACGTGGATGGCGACATCGACCGGCAGCGCAAGCAGCGCCCCCATCATCCGCTGGTCCAAAAACGCCACGGCGGCACGCGCCTCGATGGCCGTGACCGCGAATCGCCGATTGAACGCCTCCAGCTCGAGCGACACGGCAACACCGGGCACGACCTCCCCCGAGGGGTCGGCGAAGCCGCGCGGGCAGACAGTCAATGGCGGCACGCTGAAGGGCAGCGGCACGATGCCGCAAGTCATCGAGGCTCGTACCTGTCCCGCATCGGTCGCTTCCTCATACCAGTAGCCGAAGACGCGGAGAGCCCCGGCATCGCCACGGTCCCATACGACGATGTCGACGCCGCGCGCCGAACCACGTCCGAACAAACGGAACGGCAAGAACAACGTATCGGGAAAGGGATCGGACACGGCGAACTCCAGCCCGGTATCCACGCACAGACGGACGAGCGCGCGCTGGCGACGGGTCCGCCGGCGGGCGCGAACCCCCCAGGCCACACCGGCGACGACCAGCCCGGCACCGAACAAGAGCAACGTCATCCTGGAATCGTCGGCCCGATCTTCGGGCGGCTTGACGAGCGCCCTTATTCGGAGGCGCTCAGGCGGGCAGCCTCATCGTCGGCGCGAGTTCGGGCGTAGAGCGCGTAGTCGCGCGCCGCCGCACCGGGGACCTGCCAGAAACCCCGCATGGTTCCCTCCAAGGTGAAGCCCGCCCTTTCGGCCGCCCGTCGCATCGCGGCGTTGTCCACGTCGGTACTGAGCTGCACGCGGCCCGCCCGCTCCTCATGGAAGAGGAAGCTCGTGATCAGTTCGAGCACTGTGGTGCCGAACCCTCGCCCTCGACTCCCACCGAAGAGTCCGACCCCGAGGTCGAAGATGCCGGGTGGCGCGTAGTCGAGATCACGCCGCGCCTGCACATCGCCGACGATCGCCCCGTCCACCTCGACGCCGAGGTCGAGCACGCGGTCCTGGCGCCACGAGCCCGAATGCTCGATGCGTGCGCGCACGCGCTCCTTCGCTCGCTCGTCGTCCACGGCCCACGGGGACTCGAATTCCCCGCGATCGCGGGTCTCCTCGGCCCAAACCGTCGAGAAATCCTCCGGTTGGAACGGGCGAAGCGTCACGATGCCGGCCCGCAGGACGATCGTCATCGTGGAAGTCTCGCCTGCCAGGGCGGGAGGAACACGCTGTGCAGCGGCACCAACTTGCTCTCGACACGCGCTGCATCCGCCTCGTCCTCGCGATCGCGCAGCCGCTGTTGCAACTCGGCGGTCTGGGACTGCAGCGCATCGAGTTGGGCCTGCAACTCGATGATCATCTTGACGCCGGCGAGGTTGACCCCCGTCGCCTGGGTGAGCCCCTGGATCTGCCGCAGGGTCTGGATATCGCGCTCCGAGTAGCGACGGGTGTTGCCCGAGGTGCGTTTGGGGGCCACGAGACCCTTGCGCTCGTAGATCCGCAGGGTCTGGGGGTGCACGCCCGCGAGCTCGGCAGCCACGCTGATGATGTACACCGCCCGGTCGTCATCGTGCACCGGCGTCGGTTCGCGTTCTTGCGTCGGCTCGGCCATCCTCACCGCACCCCCAATGTGTCTCGGGGCGACCCCTCCGTCGCCGCATGCAGCTGCTCGACGAGCTTCTTCTGCTCCCGCGAAAGCTTTCCGGGCACATCGACCACCACGGTTGCCAGCAGATCCCCGTGCCCGCCCTTCTTCTTCGGCGCGCCCTTGCCTCGCACGCGGAACGTTCTGCCGCTCGCAGTGCCGGCCGGCACCTTCAGGGTTACGGGGCCGTTCAGCGTCGGCACCTCGACGTTCGCACCAAGCGCGGCCTCGGGGAACGTCACTGGGAGCTCCACCGTTAGGTCGTCGCCGCGACGGCCGAAGAGCTGATGCTGACGAACATGCACGCGGACGAACAGGTCGCCGGCCGTGCCTCCCGCGCCGCCGGATTCACCCTTGCCGGCAAGGCGGATCCGCGCTCCGTCCATCACACCTGCGGGCACTTTCACCTGGATCGTGCGGGGGCGCCGCTGCGCGCCCACTCCCCCGCAGGTCGGACACGGCGTCTTCACGATCCGGCCGGTGCCATGGCACGCGGCACAGGTCTGCGCCATCGAGAAGAAGCCCTGATTGACGGCGACCTGGCCGGAGCCACCGCATGTCGCACAGGTGATCGGCTGCGTACCCGGCGCGGCGCCGGACCCGTGACAAGTCCCGCACGGTGCCGGGCCGGTGAGTGTGACGGGCAGCGTGACACCGGCCATCGCGTCCTCGAAGGTCAACGTGACGTCGGTTTCGAGGTCTGCGCCGCGCTGCCGTCGAGTACCGCGGCCGGCGCCGCCGAACATACCCCCGAGCAGGTCGCCGAGATCGACGCCGGCATCCTCGAACCGCACGCCGCCCGGGTATCCGCCGAAGCCACCACCGGGCCTCCCGGCACCCGGGAATCCACCGAAACCTCCCGCTCCCATTTCGCGAGCATTGTCGTAGCTCGCTCGCTTCTGTTCGTCGCCGATCACGTCGTAGGCGGAGGACACCTCTTTGAAGCGCTCCTCCGCGGCCGCGTCGCCGGCGTTCGCATCGGGGTGATGCCGCTGCGCGAGCTTTCGGTAGGCCTTCTTGATGTCGGCTGCGGCGGCGTTCTTGGGCACGCCGAGCACGGCGTAGTAGTCCTTCTCCAACCACTCGCGGTGAAACTCGTCGCCGGCCACCGGTTGCCGCCTACTCCCGCTCGACGCGAACGCCGGCGGGTCGGACCACGCGTCCCCGCAGGGTGTAGCCCTGACGGAAGACCTCCGCCACGTGCGGTTCGCCCTCACCCTCGCCCGTTTGCATCAACGCTTCGTGCATCTCGGGGTCGAAGCGGGCGCCTTCGGCCGGGATCCGCTGGAGCCCTTCGGCCGACAGCGCGTCGAGAAGCTTCGCGTACACGAGCTCGACGCCCTTGAGCAGGCGCTCCGGATCGACGTCGTCTGCCGCGTGCATCAAGGCGAGCTCGAAGTCGTCGAGCACCTCGAGCAATCGCCGCATCACCGGCTCCGACGCCATCTCGACGGCCGCCGTCTGCTCACGCAGCACGCGTTTGCGATAGTTGTCGAACTCGGCCTGCAGGCGCTGCAGGTGTTCACGCAGCTCGCGGGTCTGCTCCGCATCAGCCACCTGCCCGTCTGCCGAGGGAGCCTCCTCGGCGTTGAGGGCGGCCTCCTCGGCCGCCCCCTGCACCTCGGACAGTCCCGCGAACCGGCGTTTGTCGGTGACCTTGATCGCCGGTGCGTCGCCCTCGTCGTCGCGGCCGCCCGTCACGACGTCTCGACCTCGATCGTCGTAGCGTGCGCAGGTGCGGCGGTGACTGCGAGCATCACTGTGCACCCCCTTCTTCGACGATCTCGCCTTCGACGACCTCGTCGTCAGTCGACGACGTGTCGCTGTCTGCTGGGCCGCCGCCGCTCGCAGCCGCCTCCGAGGCCGCCGCGTGCTCATACATCGCCTGGCCGATCCGACTGAACACCGTCATCACGGCCTCGCTGGCGCCATTGAGCTTCTCCGCGTCGGCATCCTTGTCCTTCAGCGCTTCCTTCAGCGCGTCGGTCTCGGTCGTGAGCGCGGCGCGATCGGCATCGGGCACCTTGTCGCCCCACTCCCCGAGCGACTTATCCACGGTGTAGGCCAGCTGGTCGGCCTGGTTGCGGGCTTCGGCGGCCTCGCGCCGCTTGTGATCCTCGGCCGCGAACCCCTCGGCGTCCTTGACCATGCGATCGATCTCGTCCTTGCTGAGCGCCGTTCCGCCGGTCAGCGTGATCGCCTGCTCCTTGCCCGTCGCGAGGTCTTTCGCACTCACGTTGACGATGCCGTTGGCGTCGATGTCGAAGCTCACCTCGATCTGTGGGACGCCACGCGGGGCCGGCGGGATGCCCACGAGGTTGAACCGCCCGATCGAACTCACGCCGGGGCTGAGCACGGTCTCACCCTCGCCCTGCATGACGTTGATCTCGACCTGCGTCTGGCTGTCGGCGGCCGTCGTGAACGTCTCGGTCTTCTTCGTGGGGATCGTGGTGTTGCGCTCGATCATGCGCTGGACGATGCCGCCGAGCGTCTCGACCCCCAGCGACAGCGGCGTGACGTCGAGCAACAGGATGTCCTTGACGTCGCCCTTCAGCACGCCCGCCTGGACCGCCGCACCGATCGCCACGACCTCGTCGGGGTTCACGCCTTTGTGCGGCTCCTTGCCGCCGGTGAGCTTCTTGACCAGCTCCTGGATCATCGGCATGCGCGTGGATCCGCCGACGAGCACGACGTGATCGATGGCCGAGACGTCCTTGCCCCAATCCTTCACCGCGAGGTCGAACGGGACGCGACAGCGCTCGACCAGATCCTCGGTGAGTCGCTCGAACTCGCCACGTGAGAGCTTCAGCTCCAGGTGCAGCGGGCCCTCGGCGGTCGCGGTCACGAACGGCAGGTTGATCGTGGTCTCGGCCACCTGGCTGAGCTCGATCTTGGCTTTCTCGGCGGCGTCCTTCAGCCGCTGCAGCGCCATCTTGTCGGCGCTCAGATCGACCCCGTGGCCGTCCTTGAAGGACTTCACGAGCCAGTCGATGACCCGCTGATCCCAGTCGTCGCCGCCCAGCTGCGTGTCGCCGTGGGTCGCCTTGACCTCGAAGACGCCATCGCCGATCTCGAGCAGCGACACGTCGAAGGTGCCCCCGCCGAGGTCGAACACGAGGACCGTGTGGTCCGCTTCACTCTTGTCGAGCCCATACGCAAGTGCCGCGGCCGTGGGCTCGTTGATGATGCGCAGGACCTCGAGGCCGGCGATCTGTCCGGCTTCCTTGGTGGCCTGGCGCTGCGCGTCGTCGAAGTAGGCGGGCACGGTGATGACCGCCTGGGTCACCGTGTCGCCGAGATATGCCTCGGCGTCGCGCTTGAGCTTGAGCAGGATCTGGGCGCTGACTTCTTGGGGGGTCCAGTCCTTCCCGTCGATCGGCAGTTTCCAGGACTTCTCTCCCATGTGCCGCTTGACCGAACGGATCGTGCGATCCGGGTTGGTGATCGCCTGTCGTTTGGCGACCTCGCCAACCAGGACCTCGCCATTCTTCGAATAACCCACCACGGACGGCGTGGTGCGCGTGCCTTCCGCGTTGGGGATGACCACCGGCTCCCCGGCTTCCAGAACCGACACGACCGAGTTGGTCGTGCCCAGGTCGATACCGACCGCTCGCGCCATCGAACTTCCTCCTTACATCTTCGGCGACCCTTCGGCCGCACGGTTCGTGTTTGTTCTCATCGGCGCCTCTGCGCCTACAAGCACCATAGAACTTAAGCGCCTCATTGACAACTTTTCTGCAGTCACCCGAGGAGTAACTTCCCCACAGGGCTTCTCGAGGGTTGACATGGGGGACTTGGTGGGTATGGACCACTGCGACCCGCTCGGGATGTCGACGCGGGCTTCCCCGGTTGCCGAAAGGAACAGGGCCGGATGGTTCAAGCCCCACAGACCTTCGTCCGAAAACGCACTAGTACAGAAGGACCTAGCTTGAAGGGAACGCAGAGTGCGAGTCGGCGCGTCGAACACGCCCCAGCGCGAGAACGCGATCGCGGGTGGACACCCCACGGTGCGCCATGCCGTGGAGTCGATCCTGCTCGAGGAGCGCACCCGTTGGGCGATGCAGATCCACGACGGCCTCACGCAGTCCGTAACCTCGGCCATCCTGGAGCTGCGGACGCTGCGGCACCGCATCGCCACGGACCCGGAGGGCGCAGTGGCCGTCTTGCACGAGATCGAACACGAGATCCGGGAGGACCTGCGTCACATCCGCGAGTTGCTCTTCGAGATGACATCCGAGGACGTCATCTCGTCGGAGCCCACGCTCGCGGCCTTGATCCGCGACTTCGCGGCTCGTTGGCGTCTGCCGGCGACCGTGACGGTGGAGGGAGACATCGAGGCGCTCGATGACGCGTCGGTAGAAGCCGCCTACGCGATCGCCAGCGAGGCGCTCGCCAACGCGGCTAAGCATTCGGGAGCGCCCGATGCGCGTGTTGCACTGTCGGTCGATGCCGACTCGCTCCGCATCGAAGTGCAGGATCGAGGGCGCGGCATGGTCGCCGTGCCCGACGCCGATCCCCATTTCGGTATCCGGATCATGAAGGCCCGCGCCGAAGCACTCGGCGGGACCCTGGACATGACATCCATCCCCGGACACGGCACCACCGTGGTGGCCGTGCTCCCCGTTTCGAGGACAGGTGAAGGACGATGAGGATCTTGATCGTGGACGACCACGCGCTCGTACGGCGTGGCTTGTACTACGTCGTGAAGGAAGGGTTCCCGGACGCCGACGTGGTGGAGGCGGAATCCTCGGCGGCGGCGCTGGACGTGCTGCGCACCACGAAGGCGTTCGACCTCGCGCTCGTGGACGTGCGGATGCCCGACCTCGATGGGCTGGAACTGCTGCGCGTGGTCAGGGGCGAGTGGCCCGACGTGCCGGTCATCATGCTGTCGACCTATGAAAACGCGCCGTACGTGAAGCGCGCGCTCGCCGACGGCGCCGCGGGGTACCTCTTGAAGGACGCGACACCCGAGGACCTCAGCCAGGCGATCAACGTGGCGATGTCGGGCAGTGGCAATGTGCTCAGCCCGCGGGTGATCCAGAACCTGTTCGATGACCAGGAGTCTTCGAGCGCGTCCAACGGTCGGCGTAGCGAGTACAGCCTGACCCAGCGGGAGCACGACATCTTGGCGCTGCTGGCCGAGGGTCGCTCGAACCGCGAGATCGCCGGTGCCCTCTACTTGTCGGAGAAGACCGTGAAGGCGCACCTGGCCGCGATCTTCCGCAAGCTCGGCGTCACGAACCGGACGCAGGCCGCGATGATGGCCGTGCAGATGGGTGTGGGGCCGGTGCCCGGCGCGCTCGTCCACGACTGAGCCCGCCGGGATCAGCTGCCGAAGTCGCGGAAGAATCGGCTCGCTGTTGGCCCGCGCTGACCTTGGTACTTGTTGCCGGCCTTCCCGTATGGGGTCTCGGCCGGCGACGTCAACTGGAAGAACGAGATCTGTCCGATCCTCATGCCCGGGTACAGCGTGATCGGCAGGTTCGCGACGTTCGACAGCTCGAGCGTCAGGTACCCGTCCCAGCCCGGGTCGACATAGCCCGCGGTCGAGTGGATCAGCAGACCGAGGCGCCCGAGCGACGACTTGCCCTCCAACCGGGCGACGAGGTCATCAGGCAACGCCACCCGCTCCAGCGTCGAGCCGAGCACGAACTCACCCGGATGCAGGATGAACGGCTCATCGGGTTTGACCTCGACCAGCTCGGTCAGGTCCGGCATTTCTTCGCGCACATCGATGTAGGGGTACCGAGAGTTCGCAAAGACGCGGAATTGATTGTCGACGTGCAGGTCGATCGAGGACGGCTGGATACAGGCCTCGTCGTACGGGTCGATCTCGATGCGCCCGGCTTCGATCTCGGTCCGGATGTCGCGGTCGGAAAGGATCATCGGCGGGCCAGATGCTACCCGGCGTTGGACGCCTCGACCCACCGGAGCAACGTCTTGGCCGCCTCGCCGTCATCGACGGCCCGGGCGGCGGTGGCCATCCCCTCGTCGAGCGTGCTCGCGAAGCCCGCGACCATCAGCGCCGCCCCAGCATTGAGGAGCACCACGTCGCGCCGTGGTCCGGGCTCACCGTCCAGGATCCGCCGGGCGATCCCCGCGTTGTGGGCGGCGTCTCCGCCGGCCAGATCGTCCGGCTTCACCCTGCCGAGCCCAAGTTTGACCGGGTCCAGGTGTGTCTCGCGCACCGTGCCGTCCTTCACGTCATAGACCGCCGACAGGTCGGTGGTCGTCAACTCGTCGAGTCCATCGACGCCGCGGAAGAGCATCGCGCGCGTGCCTCGGCGCGCGAGCACCTCGGCCATCAGCGGCAGCATCCGTTCGTCCGATACCCCCACCACCTGCGCATACGGGCGCGCCGGGTTCGTGAGCGGCCCGAGGAAGTTGAAGACGGTCGGGACGCGCAGCTCTGCACGCACCGGTGCGGCATGAGCCATCGCCGGGTGGAAGCTGCGCGCGAACATGAATCCGATGCCTACCTCCCGAAGGCAGCGCTCCACCCCGGCCGCGTCGAGGTCGATCCTCACGCCGAGCTCCTCGAGCAGATCGGCCGAGCCGCAGCTGCTCGTCGCCGCACGATTGCCGTGCTTGGCCACTGGCACCCCGGCCCCGGCGACCACGAGCGCCGCGATCGTCGAGATGTTGAAGGTGCCCGCTCGGTCCCCGCCGGTACCGCACGTGTCGATCACGGGCTCGGGCGCGCGCACCGGGACGGCGAAGTCAAGCATCGTGCGCGCGAGGCCCTCGATCTCTTCGACGGTCTCACCCTTCGTGCGAAGCGCGAGCAGGAACGCACCGATCTGCGCCTCGGTCGCGTCGCCTTGCATCACTGCCTGCATGGCCTCGGCCGCCTGGTCACCGTCGAGCGACTGCCGATGCGACAGCGCGGTGAGCACGCGGGGCCACAGATCGGGGTCGGTCATAGACCGGTCAGGCTAGCAGTGGGTCGGATGCACGCCCCCGGGACAGGCCGCTAGACTGAGCGCTCGCCGCTTGCGGGCGGCGGGGCCACGCGGGTGTGGTTCAATGGCAGAACGTAAGCTTCCCAAGCTTGAAACGGGGGTTCGATTCCCCTCACCCGCTCTCCGTCCGAGACGTCTCAGGCCATCATCTCCAGATCCTCGGGGCAGTTTAGGAGCGAGCACTCTTGGTCTTGGACAAGATCAGGCTTTGGTGCACACCTGGTTCAGGAACGGGTATGGATCGATCGCGTCGAGCACGCGCCCAAAGCCGGACGGTGCGATATGCAGGGGGCTCGGCACGTTCCACGGATGCCAATCGAAGTGGTCGTGGGGCGTCAGAGCATCACCGGTGCGACCGACGTAGCCGATCACAGCGCCGGCCCGAACGTAGCCGAGGTGAGCGAACCTGCTCAGGTGCGCGTTGCGGACGAACCCCTCAGCGCCAACAAGGCCCACGGATCGGCCGGCGAACCAATCGTCGGTGTGCGCAACCGCGAATCCGGCGAACGGGGCACGGATCGCTCGGCCGATCGGCGCGTGTATGTCGTTGCCCGAATGCGGGTGGTAGCCGCCCGTCCCGCGCGGTACACCGAAGTCATCCCGATAGGAGACCGTGCCCTTGACCGGACACGTCGAGAAAGGAGCCTTGGTCGCCGTGTTGTCGGTGCCCGGACGCGGATAGGAATCGAAGCGGCCCGTCCGAGCGATATGGCGCCACGCGACGATCGGGCGACCGTAGACCAGCCAGATCCAGCGCATACCGGCGATCAGTTGCTGGACGCTGCGTGCGTTCGCAGTCTTGTGCGGACACGCGTCCCAGCCGTGAACGAAGCAGTTGGGGCTGAGGATCAACTCATGACGATCGTTGCTGAGCCACGGACCCGCGATCGTTTTCATCTCTTGAATCGTCATCGCGAACACACCGTGCCACCGCCTTCCGGTGGCACGGGCAAAGAACTCCGTATCGAACGCGGTGTCCTGCCAGCACACGAGTTTCGCAAGGTAAGGCGAGTCCGCCCAGGCGATCGGGAGGTTCCCAGAGGTGCGGATGGCCGTCACGACGCGTTTGTGGAAACCGCTGGGCACGTTCGGGTTCCTGCAATCGGCGGGCTTCGAAACCGCCGCGGATACTGCGGGCCACGAGGCGAAGGAACCGCTTACGAGAAGGATCGCCGCCGCGCACACCGCGAGTACCGGGCGACGACAGGAGGCTCCTCTTGCAGTTTCGATCGCGATGCGCACGGGCTATTGCTCCCTCCCAAAGGGGTCGCGGCACGGTAACCCGTTGCCTCCCAAGTGCCAACTCTGTGGCGTCAATGGCGGTTCACGCTCGGCGCTCTCGCGCGATTCGCGCGTTGCGGGAGATATCGCGGCGCCGTCGGACACAGATCCTTGAGCGGGCAGGCCACACACCGCGGGGTCGGCGCCTTGCAGATCTGGCGGCCCAGTCGGATGAACGCCACGTGCAGCGGCGTGCGCAGGCCGTCGGGGATCAGGTCGTGCAGCAAGCGGTCGGCACGCTCGGCCGACGCCTTCGCAGGGACGATGCCGAGGCGCTTCGTGACGCGGTGCACATGCGTGTCGACCGGCATCGCGTCGCGGCCGAGCGCGAAGCTCAGCACGACGGCCGCGGTCTTGGGGCCGATCCCAGGCAGGGACGTCAGGTACGCGCGCGCGTCTGCATCGGAGAGCTGACGAAGGCGATCTAGGCTGAACGCCCCCTCGCGCTCGCGTACCTCACGCAGGATCACCTGGATACGCGGCGCCTTCGTGTTCGCGAGACCGCCGCTTCGGATCACGTCGGCCACCGTAGCGGCGGGGGTATCGACGACCTGTTGCCAGGTCGGGAAGGCTGCGTGCAGCTGGCCGAACGCGCGTTCCGCGTTCAGGTCGCTCGTGTGCTGACTGAGGACGGTGAGGACGAGTTCGTCGAGGGGATCGGCGACCCTTGGGGGCTCGAGTGGTCCGAACGCCTTCGTGAGACGCGCGTGGATCGCGCGCAGGCGCCGTGGCGTGGCGTTCGGCAGTTCGGGCATGCTCACACGCCCTGGTCGCGCGCTGCGTTGCGGAACATCGTGAGCGACGGCTCGAAGTGGAGACGCACATTGCCGGTCGGTCCGTTGCGGTGTTTGGCGATGATCAATTCGGCCTCGCGCTTCTTCTCAGGGTCCATGTCGTCGCGATGGATGAACATCACGACGTCGGAGTCCTGCTCGATCGCGCCCGATTCGCGCAGATCCGACAGCTGGGGGCGCTTGTCGGCGCGAGCCTCGGGGTTTCGGTTGAGCTGCGAGAGCGCGACCACGGGGATGTGGAGCTCTTTGGCGAGCAGCTTCAGCGAGCGCGAGATCTCGGCGACCTCTTGTTGCCGGTTGTCGGGGCGGCGCGCGTTCGGCGAGGTCATCAGCTGCAGGTAGTCCACGATGATCATCGACAAGCCCTGTCGGCCGGTTTTCATGCGCCGCGCCTTCGCCCGGATGTCGACGATGTTCACGTTGCCGGAGTCGACGATGTGCAGGGGGGCCTCGTGCAAGGTCTCGCCGGCCTGCACCACCCGGATCCAGTCGTCGGGACCGACCCGCTTGTTACGGATGCGATCCCAGGGCACGCGGGCCTCGCCGCAGAGCAGGCGCATGCCGATCTCATAGCGGCTCATCTCGAGGGAGAACACCGCGACGGGCTCACCGGTGACCGCCACGTTGCGAGCGACGTTCATGGCGAGCGAGGACTTCCCGATCCCCGGCCGAGCCGCAACGATGATGAGGTTGCCCGGTTGCAGCCCCGACGTGAGGTCGTCGAGGTCGCGGAACCCCGTCGGCAGGCCAGTGTAGGCCGACTCACGGTTCTGGATCGACTCCAGGTCTGACATCGCCTGGTTGATCAGATCGCCGATGATCGCGGCGTCCTCGCTGTCCTCGCGCCGGGCGACGTCATAGATGCGCTGCTCGGCGCCATCGGCGATGTCGTCTGCGTCGCTCGCGCCCAGGTAGGCGTTGTCGATGATGTCGGCCGCGGCGCCGATCAACCGGCGGCGCAGCGCAGCATCGGACACGATCTTGGCGTAGTGAGGAGCTCCGGCGGGCGTGGGCACCTCATCGACGAGGTCGCGAAGGTACAGCGCACCCCCCACCTCGTCGAGGATGCCGGTGCGCCGCAGGGCGTCGACGGCCGTGATGATGTCGATCGGCTCGCCCTGGGCGAACAGGGTGCGCAGCGCCTGGAAGATCTTGCCGTGCGCCGAGCGGTAGAAATCGTCGGCCTCGAGGATCTCGACGACGTCGGCCATCGCCTCGGTGGACAGCAGCATCGACCCGAGGACCGAGCGCTCGGCATCAAGGTCCTGCGGCGGTACCCGGTGCCCTGGGATCTTGACGACCTCGTCAGCGACGCGCGCCACTCACGACCCCTCTCTCGATGGACACACCCGACGGACGACGCTACGCGGGCCGACGCGAGACTGACAGTGGAGAACGGGTGTGGATTGCCGCACCGCAGGTGGGGATCGAAAGATTGTTGTCACTCCCTCGTTGACCTGCGTTTCCACCATGTGGATAGCCATGTGGACAAGTGTGGACAACGGC
>JBDUBL010000087.1:0-8234 GCA_040004125.1 Actinomycetota bacterium | reverse complement strand
GCCGATCAGGTTTGGCTGTCGGCAAGGTGCAACGCTGGGCTCAGCTCGCTGCCTTCTTCACGAGCGCGGCGATCTTTGCCTCTTCGGTGGCGGTCAACTCTTTCAGCGCAAAAGCGACCGGCCACAGGGCGCCCTTGTCGAGGTTCGCTGCGTCGCTGAAGCCCAACGTCGCGTACCGCGTCTTGAACTTCTGCGCGCTCTGGAAGAAGCAGACGACCTTGCCGTCTTTGGCGTACGCGGGCATCCCGTACCAGAGTCTCGGCGAGAGGGCCGGCGCGTTGGCTTTGAGGATGGTGTGGAGGCGCTTGCCCATGGCGCGATCCGGTTCTGGCATCTCGGCGATCTTCGAGAGCACGGCGCTTTCCCCGTCCGCCTTGTCTTCGCGTGAGCCGCGGCGCGCGACCGCCTTCTGCTCTTGAACGCGTTCTTTCATCGCGACTCGTTCCTCGTCCGTGAATGTTTTGGACGTCTTGCCGATCGCGGTCTTGCCCTTGGCGGATTTCTTCGTGGCCTTCTTCGCGCTCATCGTTGCCTCCCGTGCATGTTCCCCGTGTCCCCCACAGCCCTCACGCCGCTCAGGTCAGCTCCCTGTTGGGCTGGTCACCTGCGAGATCGTGCCACGTCGCGCCGGAGTTTGCCTAGCCGCTGGCGTCCCACCCCACGTCGTCGAAAGCAAGCTGCGCGTCCAAGGTTCGCACCTCTTGATCGACGCCCACCGAGGCCCTGTTCGAGAGGGTTAACGCCAGGCTGAGATAGAAACGGGTGTAGTCACCCATGTCTGCAACCGCCTCGAACCCGAGCCGCTTCAGCACGCTCTCGCTGGACAGATTCCCCTTCGTGACCCTGCCCAGATGTCGGTCACTACGAGAACGGATCGCCGATGCGCGATCAGGGCCGCGCGACCCTGAGCTCTTCCGCTTCGCGGCGTAGCTGCTCCTCGTCGCGAGCCGGAGCCTGGTCGTCGAAGACCGGCGGCCCGCCCGCGTCCGCGTCTGACCCGTATCGCGGCACGACGTGCGTATGGAGATGCGGCAGCTGGTTGCCGAGCATCATCAGATTCATCTTCACCGGCTCGTACGTCCGCTCGATCGCGCGCGAAACGGCCATGACCTCAGCCCAGTAGCCGGACATGGCTGCCTCAGAGAGCTCGGTGGGCTCCGTCACGTGACGATCGCCCCGATGCACGACGATCGCGTACCCAGGGCCGAAGCCTTTTCGTTGCAGGAATGAGTCGCTGTGCTCTCCGGCAAGGATCAGCAGACCGTACTGGTTGCATATCGCGTGCCTCCCATCCCTCTCGAGGAGCGGACTCCATCCGCGTTCGGCGCTCGGTCGTCGTTCACGAGCGGAAGGTGAAGAACCGGAGGTCTTCGACGAACGCGAGCGGTTCATCGGCGAGCCGATGCGTGCCGACGGCGAACCGGTCTTGTCCCGGGGAGTCGAACACCACCTCATCGAAGCCGGCCTCGCAGAACCAACCTCGGATCGCCGGGGTCACATCGGGAGGTGACCGATGACGTGTCCAGACCACGACCGCTCTTGGGGCGCAGAGGCGCGATGCATTCGCCACCGTGGTTCGCACGTCGTCATTGGAGACATTGCCGAAGATGCCGCACAGCAGCAAGATGTCGGCCGGCACAGCGTCGCGATAGACGGAGCTCAAAGATGCGTCAGCCCGGAGAACCTCGACACCCATGAGACCAGCCTCGACGGCGCGCCTGCGAGCGACCTCGACATTGTGATCGTCCATCTCGACGAGCATGGCGCGCACATCTGCCGCACGCGCATGTCCCACGAGAGAGCCGATGACGTCGTGTCCTTGCCCGGCGCACACACTGATCAAGCGAACGCGACCCGACATCCCTTCGATCGCCCGACGGACATGCGTCTGCACCACGCGAAGTCGCCGGCTTAGATCGGAATCCGGATCCTCGTAGGCGTCGTGCCAACGGGCCCAGCGCGAAGCCTCCGCGGACTCGTCGCGGTCGCTAGGCGACATTCCGCACCTCCGCACGACCGACGCCGCGCAGCGCCCACCACGACACGAGCGCGCCGCCGGTCGCGACCGCGGCCGCCCCTGCGAACAGCGTCGGCGGGCCGAGCTTTACGTAGATGATCCCGCCGATCGCCGGGCCGACGACCGGTCCCAGAGACCACTGCGCGATCTGCATCAGCCCCTGACCGGTGTTCCGCATGCGGGCCTGCACCAGGCGGTCCGTGAGCACAACGAGTGCCGCATACTTCAGCCCGAACCCCGCCCCCGCGAGCGTACGGAACACGGCGACCTGGACGGGGGAATCGGCCACCGAATAGCCGATCAACGTCACGATCGAGATCAGCGCACCGGCGAGGAAGAGGTTCCGCATGCCGAACCGCCGGCCCAGCGATGCCGACCACGTGAAGATCGGTATCTCGATCACGGCGGCGAACCCTGCGGCGATCCCGATCAGGAACGGCCCCCCGCCCGCGCCGAGCATCTGCAGGGGCACGAATCCGTCCGTCGCCGAGAGCGCCACACTGAGCAACAGGAGTCCGCCGAGGAACGGTGCCAATCCGGGAGACGACCGGAACGCCTCGCCGATCGCACCGAGCCGGCCGTGGCGCTTTTCGCTGTCGCGAGCGGCCCCGCTCGACGGGATCCGACGCGCGAACAGCGCGTAGATCACCAGTGCGCCGGCGTATAGCGGCAGGACGGGTCCGAGCCCGACCAGTTGATACAGCAATCCGAACACGATCACCGCCACGGCCCAACCGAGGCTGGCGAATCGCCGGATGCGCCCGAAGTCGTTGGCGCGATCGGGGCCTAACACCGCTAGCGCGAGCGCGTCGCCGAGCGCGGTGCCCGGCGCCGAGGCGGCCGCCATCAGGATCGCCGCAAGCGCGAGCGCCCACCCGATCGAGCCGGCAGGGATGAGCAGCAGCGCACAGGCTGCGGTCGCAAGCGTCGACAGGACCAACGCTCGCGTCGTGCCGAGCCTCGTATCCGCCTCGTGACTCCACAGCGGCATGGCGATAACGCTCGCAAGCGCCATCGCCGACAGCACGAGCCCGATCCGATCGGGCGTCAAACCCCGGTCGCGGAGCAACGGCGTGAAGAACGGCAGCAGAGCTGCCGTGGCGACCCCGCCGAGCACGAACAGCGAGCGGATGTCGCGGTCCTGACGGGCGTCGGCAACCGGCCCGGTCTCATTCGACGCGATCGTCACGTGAGTCGCCCTCCTGCGGGCCAGCTTCCCAGACCGCGAACGGGGCACCACGCGCAAACGGCCACCCCCGAAGGGGCGGCCGTTTGTCTGCTAGGTCGAAACTCAGACGCCTGCGGACACGTAATCCCTGGTCGGCAGCGTCTCCACCGCGACGACCGCGCCGGCCTTCTTCGCGTGACGGAAGCCCAGCACCGACAGGACAAGCATCACGATGCCGGCGATCACCATCACGTACCCGGTGTACAGGGCGATCGTCGCCACCGTCCACCACCCGTACGCGTTGAGCAGGATAGACCGGAGCGTCTCACCCTTGAACAAGGTATCCGCCTTGACCTGGAGGTCTGCTGCGACCTTCGGGTCGAGCCCCTCGACACGGCCGGCCGCGCTCGTCTGCGAATAGGTCTTGCCCTCGTTGATCAACGCGAGGTGACCCTGGATGAAACGTGCGAACGCCTCGGCCTGCGGGCCGGTCGTGACCTGCTGACCGGCGAAGCTGCCGACGGACGTCTGCTCATCAGGCGTCATCGCCTCGTAGGCCGGGAACTGCACCTGCTCCGGCGCCAAGCGGTCCGTCACATTGTTCCGGCCGAAGTTGCCGCCAAAGATCGCCGCAGCGCCCACGAAGAGCATGACGCCCGCGATCACCAGCGCCGCGGTGCTGACCAGCTGGTCCCACACCTTCCTGTTCATGACGTGCTCCCTTCCTCGATGCGTCCGTTCATGACATATGCAGCTTGCGCCCCCGGGGAGGCAACGGAAGGCGCCATCCGGTACGTCTGCGAGGGGACCTGACCCGGATCAAAGGGGACTTTGGAACCAAAAGGACGGGACCCTTTTCAGATGAGGGGAGCCCCAAAGGGTTTGCCCCAGGCACACACCCGGCGTACGGTTGCTGGACTGTGCTCGGAAGGGAGATCACATGACCTTCGCCGTGAAGGGGGACTATTTCGAAGCCTGCACGTGTGACGTGAGTTGTCCCTGCATCTGGCTCCAACCCGCCACCCAAGACGGATGTGATCTGCTGCTCGCCTGGCATGTGACCGAGGGCGCCAAGGATAGCGTCGATCTTTCGGGCATGAACGCGGTGATGGCGGTGCGCTCGCCGAAGCAGATGACGGACGGTGGCTGGAAGGTCGCCCTGTATCTGGACGACCGCGCGAACGCCGAACAGTCCGAAGCGCTCGGCGCCGTATTCAGCGGTGGCGCGGGCGGGCACCTCGCTGCACTCGCACCGCTGATCGGTGAGGTCGCTGGAGTCGCGCCGGCAACGATCTCGTTCGACCGCGACGGCCGCGCGTTCAAGGCATCGGTCGCCGGCATCGTTTCGGCCGAGGTCGAAGAGATCGTCGGGATGGACGGCTCGGGGCCGTCGGTGATCACCAACCCGCTGCTCGGGGCGGTGCCACAACCCCTCCGGCAGGCTCGCGCTGGCGCGATCAGCTACCACGACCACTGGGATACCGAGTACAGCGGAACGAACAGCTTCGTGACCGACTTCGCCTACGAGGGCTGACACGGCAACCACCGTCGACCCGCATGCCGGCCTGTCCCGCAGCCAGCTGACCGGGATCTGGCTCGGGCTCTGCCTGGCGGCCGCCTTCGCGTGGGTCCTGACGATCGCGTTGGCCGGCGACATGGGCGCCGGCGTCGGTACGATGGGGCTGTCGCTCGCCGCCTTTCTCGTCATCTGGGTCGTGATGATGGCGGCCATGATGTTCCCATCGGTCGCGCCGATGGCGATCGCCTGGATCCGCACGATGTCCGTGCGACCGAACCGCGTCGCGCGCCTCACCGGGATCACAACGTTCCTCGCCGGCTACCTGCTGTCGTGGGCCGCCTTCGGCACGGTGGTCTACGCGGTCTTGCGCGAGACCGACCGGTTCGCAGGCCGCGCGCCGTCGGTCACTCGCTGGGCGGGCGCTGCCGTGTTCGCCCTCGCAGGCATCTATCAGCTCACGCCGCTCAAGAGCGTGTGTCTGCGCCACTGTCGCTCCCCACTCGGATCCGTGGTGCACTACGCAAGCTACACAGGCCCGGCGCGCGATCTTCGTGTCGGTGTGCACCACGGGCTCTACTGCGTGGGCTGCTGCTGGGGACTGATGATCCTGCTCGTGGCGGTGGGCGCGATGAACATCCCCGCGATGGTCGTGCTCGCCGGCGTCATCTTCGTCGAGAAGGTCTGGCGCCACGGCGCAGGCTTTGCGGCCGCGGTTGGTGTCACGCTGCTGACCGCCGCTGTCTTCACGATCTTCTCGACGGCCCTGGTTCCGGGGCTGCGGCAACCGATGGCTCCGATGGAAACAACGCCGACGATGGCTCCCACCGTCGCACCGTCGATGGGTGCGACGTAACGCCGCTACGCGAGGTGCTCGCGCAGGGCATGCTCGATGAGAGCGAGACGGTCCTCGTCGGTGACTTTTCGACCCAGCTCGTCACGCACGTAGAACGCATCGACGACCCGCCCGTCGAAGGTCGCGACCTTCGCCAGGTGCACATCGAGATCGACGGAAGAGAAGGCGCGCGTGACGTCGTAGAGCAAGCCCATGCGGTCGGGTGCGCCGACCTCGATCACAGTCGAGAAGTCCGAGGCCCCATTGTCGACCCGCACCGTCACCGGCGTCTGGACCGTCGGCGCGGGGTAGTGGCGACGGGTGTCCTCGACCTTGCGGTCGATCGAGATCGCACCCTCGATCCCGCGGCGCAGCGTCGTGCGGAACGCGCGCCACCGTTGTTCGGTGATCTCCGGCTCGAACGCCCCTTGCACCTCGAATAGATCGGCCGCCACGCGGTCGTCGGTCGTGAACACTTGGGCGGACAGGATCGAGATGCCACCGACCGCGAGGGCGCCGGCGACCGACGCAAGCAGGGCCGGTCGGTCGGGCGTCACCACGAGCAACTCATAGGTTCCCGGACGGCGGCCCGCGACCGCGGTCGTCCGGACCTCGTGGGCTCCCAGCATCGGCGCGATCGTGTGGAAGTGCCGTGCCGCCTGCGCCGGCTCCATCGACAGGAAGTACCCGCGAGGCATCCGCAACACGAACCGATCGACCTCGGTCTCGGCCTCACCGGTCAACAGCGCCCGCACGGCCTCCGTTCGTTCGGCCAGCTGCGCGGCGAGCTCCACCCCCATCGCGCCCGTCTCGAGCACATTGCGCACCTTCATCACCAGCTCGCGAACCAACGTCTGGCGCCACGGCGTCCACGCGGCCGGCCCCGTCGCGGCGGCGTCTGCCACCGCGAGCAGGTACAGCGCCGCCAGCCGCTCGAGCGTCCCGACCGTGGCCGCGACGTCCAGCACGAGGTTTTCGTCGGTGAGGTCCCGGCGGGTGGCGGTGTCCGGCAACAGCAGATGTTCGCCGACCATGAACGTCGCCAACTCCGTGGTACGGGCCTCGAGCGCCATCGCGTCGAGCTGTCCACGCGCGATCGCAGCGCCGATCGGCACATGGTCGCCGTGTCCGATCTTGCCGACATCGTGGAACAAGGCGCCCAGCAGCATCGCGTCGCGATCCCCGATCTCGGGGGCGAGCTCGGTCGCGATCTGGTCGCGCGACGGGTCCGCCAGCAGCTGCGTCATGCGCCGCAGGGCTCCGGTCAGATGTGCGTCGACGGTGTAGCGATGGTACGGATCGCGTTGGGGCCGGCACCGCACATCGCGCCAGGCAGGCATATATCGCTCGAGGCGGCCGATCCGGTCCAGCACGTCGAGCGCTTCGACGCCGGCACCGCCACATCGAAGGATCCGCAGGAACGCGTCTCGCACGCGAGCATCCCACACGACGGGATCCGGGATCGGCGCGCTCTCGATCGCGTCGATCATCGCCGGCGTCGCCGGGGTTCCGGCCTCGGCCGTGGCCGCCAGGGCCTCGAGCGCCGCGGCGGGGCTACCCAGATGGGGCGTCTCGCCGGCACCCCGCACGTCGTGGTGTAGCCGAGCCGTGACCGCCGACACGAGGGCACCGATCGTGCGGCCGTGCTCGAACACGGTGCGCATCAACCCGTCGATCGCCGCCAGCCCCGGTTCGTCCACGAACCCCATGCCGCGTGCGACGTCGGGTTGCAGATCGGCGGTGAGCCGGTCCACGCGCTTGCCCGTCTCCAGATGGACCGCGCTTCGAGCCCGAAGGTAGAACTCCTCGGCGGCCTCGATCGCCACAACATCGGCGACGCGAAGGAGGCCGGACTCCGTCAGTGGGCGACCGACGGCGGTGGCCAGCCAGCCGAGCGAGCTCATGTCCCGCAGGCCGCCGACGCCTTCCTTGAGGTCGGGCGAGAGATCGTGGGCGCAGGAGCCGGCGCGATCCCGGCGCCGCTCACGGTCGGCATCCAGCATGCCGGCGAACGCCACCGGGTCGCCACGAACGGACGCGATCACCGGATCGACCGCGGCGCGCAGCAAGGTGGCATCGCCGCCGAGCGGCCGCGCATCGAGCAGCGCGGTGCAGGAATCGAGCCGATCTCGCGCCGCCTCGACGCACTCGGCCGGTGTCCGCACCAACGGGGTCACCGACCACCCCTGATCCCACAGCGGGTACCACAAGCGCTCCCCCAGCGCGATCAGAGTCGCCTGGTCGAGACCGTCGTGCACGACGAGCACGTCGATGTCGGATGCGGGAAGCTGCAGCCGTCGACCGTAGCCACCCAAGGCGACGAGGGCGACGTCCTCCGGCGCGTCTCGCCACGCATCGACGAACCACGCATCGAGCGCATCGGCACGTTCGTGCGCGGCCCACCGGCCGTGCTGTCCTGACGGGTAGGCCATCGCGAGGGCATCGAAGCGCGCGCGCAGCGCTGCGGCGGCGACCATCGCCCTAGAGGGCGTCCGGGCCCATCTCGCCCGTGCGGATCCGCACGAGCCGATCCACCTCGGTGACCCAGAGCTTGCCGTCGCCGATCTTGCCGGTCCGGGCGGCCTTGACGATCGCATCGACGACACCGTCGACCTCGTCGTCATCGACCACGACCTCGACCCGGACCTTGGGCACGAAGTCGACCTGATATTCCGCACCCCGGTAGACCTCGGTGTGC
>JBDUBL010000023.1:0-27158 GCA_040004125.1 Actinomycetota bacterium | reverse complement strand
AAAGGAGAGACGAAGCATGCGGTCACGCGGTCTGGTGGTTGCTATCGCTGTGGTCTTAGCAGTGTTGGCGGCCGTAGGAGTCATCGTCTATACGAGCAACGTGCGGGATACCGCCGTCAACGAGAACACGACGCCGGTCCTTGCCTCGACCCAAGACATCCAGGCGAACACGCCGCTGGACCCGCTGATCGCCCAGGGGGTGTTCCAGACGATCCAGGTGCCGAACGCCGGGGTCGTGCCCGACGCGGTCAAGGATGTGGCGCAACTCCAGGGGCAGACTGCGACTGCACCGATCTATCAGAACGAGCAGATCCCCCTGGGACGTATCTCGTCAGGAGTCACGAACACATACGGCATCGATCCAGGCAACATCGGGATCGGGCTCGAGGTACCGGGGCAAGCTGCCGTGAACGGCATCGTCCAGCAAGGTGACAACATCACCATCTACGCGACCTTCCGCCGTGGCACCCTGGTCACCAAGCAGGGCCTCAAGGTTCTGCTCACGCCCGCGCAGATCAGCAAAGCCTTCGCCCAGGCACTCGGTGGGGCGCCGGCGACGGGTGCGGTATCGCAAAACGTGTTCCAGTTCCAGACGGACTTCACGATCGCCCTCGTGCCTGCCGTCGAGGTGTTGTCCGTGCAGAACCCGCCGGTCGACACGACCAGCGGACGGACGGCTACCGGAGCGTCCACATACATCCTGAACATGGACCCCACGGACGCCCAAGAGCTTGTTTTCGCGACGGATCACTCGACCCTGTATCTCGGCCTGTTGCCACCGGACAACAACAACGGCTACCCCCTGCCGGGTACGATCGGTGTGCCGTTCGGGAAGGTCATCGGAGTCAGTAAGTGACCGAAGCCAGCGTCGTCGCCGTCGGGACGCCGCAGTCGTTCCGTCAACAGATCGCACGAGCTCTCGAGCTCGAGGCCGATGAGGTGGGCTGGGTTCAGTCCGCCACGGCGGCCGAGGAGCTGTTGATCAACGCCTACGCGCCGGTCGACGTGCTCGTGCTTTCACCCGAGGTCAAGGAGCCCGACGCGCTCGGCCTGGCCGAGTTCGTGGGGCGGACCTCTCCGGGCACCGCGATCGTTTTGGTCCGTGACCACACGTGGAACGGGCTCCTGCCGGCCGCGATGCGCGCGGGGATCCGCGACGTCGTCGATATGACGCAGGGCACCGATGAGCTCCGGGAGGCGGTCGAGCGGGCCGTCTCGTGGGCAGGGAATCTGCGTTCGGCAAGCGTCGGCGCGCAATCCGACGGCGCCAGGGTCCGTCGAGGCCACGTCATCTCGGTCTTCTCGTCAAAGGGCGGCTCGGGCAAGACGTTCCTCACCACGAACCTCGCGACCGCGATCGCGCAGGTGACGGGCGAAGAGACCGCCGTGGTCGACCTCGATGTCGACATGGGCGACGTGTTTACCTACTTCGGTCGAGAGCCCTCGGCTTCGATCGCCGATCTGATGGCGCTGGGCGAAGGTGCCGACGGCGACCAGATCCGCGCCGTCGGCGTCGAGGTGGCCCCGCACGTCTGGGCGTTCGGCGCTCCACCGGACCCGGCGGCCGAGGCCCCCGCGGGCGAGGCCATCGGGAAGTTCCTCCGCTCGATCCGAAGCGAGTTCGATTACGTCGTCGTCGACGCCTCGGTGGACTACTCGGACTCCGCGCTCGTGTGTTTCGACCTGTCCGACATGATCTGCCTGGTGACCGGTCTCGACGTCGTCGGTGTGAAGCACCTGTCCAAGGCGCTCGACACGCTGTTGACGATCGGGTTGCCGCGCGAGCGGTTCCGCGTCGTGCTGAACCGCGCCGACTCGAAGGTCGGTTTGGACGCTGCCGATGTGGAGCGCGTCATGAAGATCAAGGTGGACGCGATGATCCCGTCGAGCCGGCTCGTGCCGACCTCGCTGAACAAGGGTCGCCCCGTCGTGCTCGACGAGCCACAGTCCGAGGTCGCGGCGTCGATCACCCACCTTGCGGTCCGGTTCACCGGCAGCGACGACAAGGGTGACGGCGAGCTCGTGACGTCGGGCGCCGGCACCGACAGCAGGAAGAAGAAGAGCGGCCTGTTCGGCCGCAAGGCGAAGAGCTAGCCCCCCAAGGAGGCACACCCCCATGTCGCTCGCAGACCGATTGGCGAAGGCTCAACAGAGAGACCGGATCTCCGATGTTCGCGCGCGCGTGCAGGAGCGCCTGGTCGAGTCTCTCGGACCCCGGCTGTACGACGCCACCCTGTCCGACACGGAGCTCGAGGGCCTGGTCCATCAGCGCCTGCGCGAGCTCCTGGATGAGGAAGAGGGCGCGCTCTCCGCGCAGGAGAAGCTGCTCATCGTCCGCCAGATCGGCGACAGCGTCCTGGGTCTCGGCCCCTTGGAGCCCTTCGTGCGCGACCCGGAGGTGACCGAGATCATGGTCAACAACTGGGACACGATCTACGTGGAGCGCGCCGGAAAACTGTATTGGACCGGGACCAAGTTCCACGACGAACAGCAGCTGCGTCGCACGATCGACAAGATCGTCGGCAAGGTCGGCCGTCGTGTGGACGAGTCGAGCCCGTACGTCGACGCACGGCTGCCCGATGGCTCGCGTGTCAACGCGGTGATCCCGCCGCTGGCGATCGACGGTCCCGCGCTCACGATCCGAAAGTTCGCCGCCGATCCGTACCAGGCCGACGATCTGATCGAGTTCGGCACGATGACCTCACCGGTGTCGAAGTTCCTGGAAGCCTGTGTGCGGGGTCGGATCAACATCATGGTGGCCGGCGGAACCGGCGCGGGAAAGACGACCACGCTCAACGTCGTGTCGTCGTTCATCCCCGACGACGAACGGATCCTGACGATCGAGGACGCCGCCGAGCTCAAGCTGCAGCAGCCGCACGTGGTCCGTCTCGAGTCTCGACCGCCGAACATCGAGGGCAAGGGGCAGGTCTCGATCCGCGACCTCGTCCGCAACTCGCTGCGTATGCGTCCGGACCGCATCGTGATCGGTGAGGTTCGTGGCGCCGAGGCCCTCGACATGCTCCAGGCGATGAACACCGGTCACGACGGCTCGATCAGCACGATCCACTGCAACAGCCCGCGTGACGCGCTCAGCCGCCTCGAGACCATCACGATGATGGCTGGCATGGAACTGTCGAACAAGGCGATCCGCGAGCAGATCGCCTCGGCATTGCAGTTGATCGTGTATCAACAGCGTCTGAAGGACGGCACGCGGCGTCTGACCCACGTCACCGAGGTCGCGGGTATGGAGGGTGAGGTCATCACCCTGCAGGACATCTTCCTGTTCGACTTCTCCGCCGGGCTGGACGAAGAGGGCCGGTTCCGTGGTCGGCTCAAGGCCACGGGGCTCCGGCCGAAGTTCCTGGACAGGCTCGCCGAGCGAGGCGTGTACGTCGAACCGGAGTTGTTCGCACTGGAGCCGAAGGGAGCCTGATGCTCGCGTTGACCGTCGAGCCCTTCCAGATCGTCGTCGGCATCCTCGTCGGCACCGTCGCGTTCCTGCTGGCGTGGTTCCTGTTGGGGTCCGCCGCCAGACAGAAGCAGGATCGCGAGCGCGAGACACGGATGCGCGCGGTGATCCAGCCGGGTCAGCAGCCGGCCGGCGTGGTCGGTGCCCAATCGGGTGGCTGGATCCCGTCGGAAGTGACCAAGTTCGGCACACGGTTCGCCGAGTCACGCGGGTTCAGCGATCGCCTCGATGCCGAGCTGGAGGCCGCAGGCGTGTCCCTACGCTCGGGCGAGTTCGTCGTCGCCTCCGCCCTCGGGGCGTTGGTGTTCGGGGTGCTCGGGGCCGCACTCCTGCGCAGCCCGTTACTTGCGCTGGTCGTTGCCGTGATCGGCGGTGCCTTCCCGACGCTGCTGTTGCGGAGTGCGCTCAAGAAACGAGCGGATAAACTGCGCGAACAACTCCCCGACGTGTTGACGATCATGGCGTCGTCCCTCCGGGCCGGGCACAGCTTCCTGCAGTCTCTCGACACCGTCGCCAAAGAGATCGCACAGCCCGCCGCGGCGGAGTTCCAGCGCGTCGTCGCGGAAGTCCGGCTCGGCCGGCCCGTGGAGGACGCGCTCGAGTCGCTCGCCCAGCGCGTCGGAAGTCCAGACTTCAAATGGGCCGTGATCGCCGTGAACGTGCAGCGGGAGGTCGGCGGCAACCTCGCCGAGATCCTCGATACCGTTGCCGACACCCTTCGTGAACGCGCGATGCTGCGAAGGCAGATCAAGGTCCTGACGGCCGAGGGTCGCCTGTCGGCGTGGGTACTGGGTCTGCTGCCGTTCGGGATCGCGCTCTACATGTACGCGGTGAACCCCAGCTACATCGGACTGCTCTTCAAGACGACCTACGGCATCATCATGGTGGTCACCGCCTTGTTACTGCTGGTTGCGGGGGTCCTCTGGATGAGGAAGATCGTGAATATCGATGTCTGACATCTGGCTGTTCTTGTCGGTGGCGTCGCTGTTCCTCGCGATCGTGCTGGTCGGTGTGTACATCGACCAGACGCGATCCGAGAAACAGCGGGCGGTGCGCCTGTTGGAGACGCAGGTCGTGGGTCCCGGTGGCACGGCGGCCCCGCAGCCCAACCTGCGCGAAGAGAAACTGAGGCAGGACTTCGGCTCCCGCGTGCTGGTGCCGGTGGTCGGTCGGGCAGGGCGGTTGGCGCGGCGCGTCACCCCGTTGGATGCCCGGGAACGGATCGAGAAGAAGCTGATGCTCGCGGGCAGCCCCGCCGGCTGGGACGCCGAGCGGGTGCTTGCATTCAAGATCATCGGCGCGGTGGCCGGCTTCGTGATCGCGCTCTTCCTCTTGCAGGTGATCCAGTTCTCGCCGTTCATCCAATTCGTGATCATCGGTCTGCTGACCTTCGTCGGGTTCATCGTGCCCGACTCGATCCTGAACAGCCGGGTCGAGGATCGGAAGAAGGAGATATTGCGGACCCTGTCCGACACACTGGACTTGCTCACGATCAGTGTCGAGGCCGGGTTGTCGCTCAACGCGGCGATCGCGATGGTCGTGCGCAACGTACCGGGCGTGTTGTCGTCCGAGTTCGCCCGCATGCTGCAGGAGATCCAACTGGGCGTCCCCCGATCCGACGCGTTCCGCCACCTGTCCGAGCGCACCGACGTCGAGGAACTGAACGCCTTCGCACTCGCGATGGTGCAGGCGGATATCTTCGGTGTCTCGATCGCGAGCGTGTTGCGGACGCAGGCGGCACAGCTGCGGATCAAGCGCCGGCAGTCGATCGAGGCGAAGGCCGCGCAGACGCCGGTCAAGATCGTCTTCCCGCTGATCATCTGTGTGCTGCCGGCGTTGTTCGTGGTGATCATCGGCCCGGGCGCGATCCAGATCTTCCAGAGTTTCTCCAGCCTGTAACGGCACCAGGAAGGCCTCCGCCGGCCCTAGGCCCGATGGCCCGACCCGCGCACAAGTGAGGCCCTCCGCCGGATGCCCATTGATCGCCGTTCAAGGTAGCGTCGCCTTCTGGGCTACGGTGCAGTCGGGAAGGGATCTGGAGAGGATGGCGCAGCCAGGCAGGATCGACGAGCACGTCGGTTTCGATCCGTCACCCTCGGTGACGGTGTCGACACCCTCGGCGCGCGCAGCCTATGCGCGCAGGTATCGGTGGGTGGCGGTCAGCGACGCCGCGGCCATCGAGGTCGCCCTGCTCTGCGCGTACTGGGTCCGTTTCGGCTTCGGCGTGCCGACACGCGATTTCGGTGAATTGCTCCTGGGGGCCCCGTTCGTCGCGTGGGCGATCTTCGCGAGCGCGCACCTGTACGAGGCCTACCGCTTCGCCCCCGCGGAGGAGTTCCGCAGGATCATCCTGGCCGTCTCGGCAACGATCGCGGCGGTGATGCTGCTGTCGTTCTGGCTGAAGGCCGACCTGTCGCGAGCCTGGGTCGGCGCGTCGTGGGCGTTCGCGATCGTGTTTGCCTTGGCCGTCCGCCGGCTCTGGCACGCGCGCTTCGGACATCTGCGCGAGACGGGCGTCCTCGCCTTCCGGACCGTGGTTGTCGGAACGAACGACGAAGCTGCCCGACTGCTTGCGGTGATGGCCCGACCGGCCTTCGGATTCCGGGCGATCGGGATCGTGACCACCGACGACAAGCCGCGCGACCTCGGCGTGCCGGTGTTCGGCTCGATCGGCGAGTTGCGCGAGATCCTGGTGGGATCGGGTGCGGACTGCTTGTTCGTGGCGGCCAGCGCCGTCGGGCCTGACGACATGAAGACGATCGCCAAGGCGGTTCGTCTGGCCGGGATCGAGGTGCGGATAACGGCCACGCTGCCCGAGGTGTTAGCCAGCCGGCTGACGGTCCAGCCGATGGGCGGCCTCACGGCGTTGTCCCTGAAACCGGTGCACCTTTCCGGTGGCCAGGTCGTGGCGAAGTTCACCTTCGATATCCTCATGTCGGGGGCACTGCTGCTCGTGTTGTCGCCGCTGCTGCTCGGGATCGCGATCGCCGTGAAACTGACCTCGCCGGGTCCGGTGCTGTACCGGCAGCGACGGATCGGGTTGCGCGGACGGCCGTTCACGATGCTGAAGTTCCGCACGATGCGTTTCGGGTCGGATCGCGACGTCGGCGCGCTGCGTGAGGCACACGGCCTGGACCGCGTGATGTTCAAGATGAAGGACGACCCGCGCATCACGCGGGTTGGGCGGTGGCTCCGGCGATTCAGCCTGGACGAGTTGCCGCAGCTGCTCAACGTGGTCAAGGGCGACATGAGCCTCGTCGGCCCTCGCCCGCCCCTGCCCGAGGAGGTGGCACAGTACGAGGACTGGCATTTCGATCGGCTGGAGGTGCCGCCGGGCATGACCGGGCTGTGGCAGATCAGCGGCCGCGCCGATCTGTCCTTCGACGAGTGCGTGCAGCTGGACGTGTTCTACATCGAGAACTGGTCCCTCACCTACGAGCTGTTCATCCTTGGCAAAACGATCCCGGTGCTGCTGTCACAGCGCGGAGCGTACTGATGAAGGTCGCGCTGGTGTGCTCCTCGGGCGGCCACCTGGCCCAGCTGCACCGACTGGAGCCCTGGTGGCTGGCGCACGATCGCCTCTGGGTCACCTTCGACACCCTGGACGCGACCTCGCTGCTGTCCGAGGAGGAGGTCGTCTGGGCGCATCACCCCACGACGCGGAACCTCGCGAACGCCGCACGGAACCTGCGACTGGCCTGGCGCGTGCTCCGATCGCACCGGCCCGATGTCGTCGTGTCCGACGGCGCCGGTGTGGCGGTGCCGTTCTTCGTGGTGGCGAAGCTGTTGCGGATCTCGACCGTGTACCTCGAGGTGGTCGACCGGGTCGACACGCGCACGCTGACGGGCCGGCTCGTATACCCGATCGCGGATCTGTTCTGCGTGCAATGGGCGGAGCAGGTGCGTCTCTATCCCCGCGGTGTCGAGGTCGGCGCGCTTCTGTAGGGCTGGCACGATGGATCGATCTCCCTCGGAACCGCTCGTCGTGGTCCTGGTCGGCACGGATCATCATCCGTTCGATCGCCTCGTGGCCTGGGCCGATCGGTGGGCGGGCACCCGTCGAGCGCGCGTCATCATCCAGCACGGCACCGCCCGCCCTCCCGAACACGCCGAGGGCGTCCGGCTCCTGCCCTTTACCGAGCTCACGCAGCTGTTGCGCGATGCGACCGCCGTGGTCTGTCACGGCGGCCCAGGCACGATCGCGACCGCGCGTGCGGCGGGGATCCGCCCGATCGCTGTGGCGCGGGATCCCGCCCGGGCCGAGCACGTCGACGGCCACCAGCTGCGGTTCGTGGCGGCGGCAGCCCGCACCGGAGAGGTCGTCGTGGTCGCGGACGAGGCGGCCCTGCACGCCGCGCTCGATCTTGCGCTCGCTGCGCCCGTCGGACAGCGCATCGAGCCGACGGTGCGCGACACCGACGACGTCGTCGCGCGCTTCGGCGACGCGGTGGCGCGGGTGGTGTCCTCGCCGCCGGCGCCTCGCGTCCTGTTCATCGCGGGGTGGGGCCGCAGCGGCAGCACCTTGTTGGACCGCATGCTGGGGCAGGTGCCGGGGGTCTTCTCAGCCGGAGAGCTTCGCGACGTCTGGCAACGCGGAGCACGAGAGAACAGGCTCTGCGGGTGCGGCGCCCCGTTCCGCGATTGCGAGGTGTGGCGCAAGGTCGGTGAGGTCGCCTACGGCGGCTGGGATGAGGTCGATCTCACCGAGGCCCAATCGTTGCGGGAGCGGCTGGACCGCCCATGGGCGACGCCGCGGCTGCTCGGCTCGCGGATCTCCCCGGCCACCGACGCCGATGTCGCGCGCTACGTCTTTTTGCTCGGCAGGTTGTACGGCGCGATCGTCGAGGTCACCGGTGCCTCGGTCATCGTGGATTCCTCCAAGATCGCGACCTACGCGCTGTTGATCCGCCAGATCCCCGGCATCGACCTTCGCACCGTGCATCTCGTGCGCGACCCGCGTGGCGTCGTGTACTCCTGGCGCAAGCAGGTCGTGCGTGCCGACGGCGGTGGCCGCGACGCGATGCTGCGCTACGGGGTGCTCGGTGCCTCGGGCCGCTACGTCGCGTACAACGCGCTTGCGCACGGCCTGCGTCTAGCCGGCCCCTACCGGTTCCTTCGCTACGAGGATCTGTTGAACGCACCGCGCGACACGGTCGCGCGCGTGCTCGCGTTTGCCGGTGTGGCGACGCCGGGAGAGACGCTGGCGTTCCTGCGTCCGGACGAGGCCGATCTCGAGCCCAACCACACGGTGGACGGGAATCCGATGCGACTGCGACGTGGCCCCGTGCGCCTTCGGCGCGATGACGCCTGGCGCAGCGAGCTGTCCGCCGTCGACCGGAGCGTCGTCGGAGCGCTCACCGCGCCGCTGGCGCTTGCCTACGGGTACACAGGTGGGCGATGACGTCTGCGGGCCTCCCCGTGTTGTTCATCGGCGGTATGGGCCGCAGCGGTAGCACGCTCGTCGAACGTGTCCTCGGCCAGACACCGGGCGTGTGCTGCGTCGGCGAGCTGGTGTTCCTGTGGGAGCGAGGTCTGCTGGCCGACGAGCGATGTGGCTGTGGCGAGGTCTTCTCGGCCTGCCCCTTCTGGACGGAGGTCGGTGTGCGCGCGTTCGGCGGCTGGGATCGGATCGACGCCACGGCGATGCGGGCGCGCCAGCGGGCCGTCGACCGGAACCGGTACATCCCGCTGATGCGGGTGCCTCGCGCGGCCCCCGGCTACCGCCGACGGATGCGGGGCTATGCGGAGGCTTTGCGTCGCATCTACGCGTCGGCGTCGGCGGTCGGCGGCGCGGCGCTCGTGGTGGATTCCTCCAAACATGCCTCGACCGCGGCGCTCCTTTCCCAGGTGCCGGGGATCTCGCCGCGCGTCGCCCATCTGGTGCGTGACCCGCGCGGCGTGGCGTGGTCGTGGTCCAAGCATGTCGACCGTCCCGATGGCCGCGAGCCCTCGGAGATGGCGCGTGTGGGCGCCCTGCGGGTCGCCGCGCGCTGGCAGTGGTACAACGCGCTGCTCGCCACGACCCGCACACGCGGCGCCCTGCTGCGTTACGAGGACTTCGTGGAGCGACCCGAGCACGCGACGCGACGGTTGCTGCGCCTCGGTGGGATCGAGGTCGACGTTCTTCCCCAGTTCGTGGATGAACGAACGGTGGTGCTGGGCGTAGACCACACGGTCGCGGGGAACCCGATGCGCTTCCGGACGGGCGAGGTCGAGATCCGCGCCGACGAATCCTGGCGCGACGCGATGCCGCCCTCGCGACAGGCGCTGACCTCGGCGCTGAGTTTCCCCAGCACCCTGATCTATCGGTATCCGCCATGAGCGTGTTGCCATCCGTTTCGGCGATCATCGCGACCCGAGGACGTGCGTCGCTGCGACGTTCCATCGAGGGTGTGCTCGACCAGGTCTATGACGGGCCGGTGACCTGCATCGTGGTGTTCGACGGCACGGAGCCGAGCGCCTGGCCGGACCTGAAGGTCGGGAACCAGCGTGGTTTGGTCGCGCTTCGGAACACCCGGACCTCCGGGCTGGCCGGCGCGCGGAACACCGGTGCGGATGCAGCCGAAGGCGAGCTGATCGCGTTCTGCGACGACGACGACGTGTGGTGGCCGACGAAGCTCCGTTCCCAGGTGGATACGCTGCAGCGCAGTGATAGCACGGCTGTGGTGACGGGAGTGCGGATCGTCGCGGGCGGCCGAAAGACCGATCGGATCCCGCCGTCGACCGTGACGCGCGACCTGCTCGTGCGCTCTCGCGCGACCGAGGTGCATCCGTCTTCTGTGTTGGTGCAACGCCGGGCGTTCCTTGATCGGATCGGCCCGATCGATGAGGCTATCCCGGGCAGCTATGGGGAGGACTACGAGTGGCTGCTTCGCGCCGCAACGGATGAACCGATCGCCGTCGTGCAGGCGCCGCTCGTGACGGTGCATTGGGGCGGGTCGCTGTTCGCCGATCGATGGCAAACGATCGCCGACGCGATCGGCTATATCACCGCCAAGCATCCGGAGTTGCTGCGCGACGACGCAAACGCGGCGCGGCTCTTCGGCCGGGTCGCCTTCGCGCACGCGGCGCTGCGGCATCGCCGCGAGGCAGCGCGATGGGCGTGGCGTGGCATCCGTCGGCGGCCGATCGAGCTCAGACCCTACCTTGCCCTTGTTGTGGCGAGCGGGTGCGTTCGGCCATCGACGATCCAGCGACGAGCGAATCGGGTGGGGCGCGGTGTCTAGGGCGGGCACGGAGGTGGGCGTCGCGCCCCGCCCGCCCGCGAAGGTGCCCGAGCTGCGACGCCTCGCGCGCGGCGGGGCGCTGAACCTCGTCGGCTACATCGTGTCGGGCATCTTGTCCTTTGCGCTCGCGGTAGTGGTGACGCGCCTCGTCGGTGCTCGTGGCGCGGGGATCTTCTTCGCCGCCATCGCGGTCTTCACGATCCTGGCCAACATCACCGAGCTCGGGGCCGATACGGGCGTCGTCCGATTCGTCGCGCGTCTCCGGGAGCAGGACCGTCGCGGCGATCTGCGGCCGCTGATGTGGATCGCGTTGGTGCCTTCGGTTGCGGTGGCGACCGTCGCCGGCCTCGCGACGGTGGTCTGGGCGGCGCCGATCGCCGGCGTCTTGTCGCGCTCGAACCCGGCGGAGGTGGCCTCGTACCTGCGGATCTTCGGATGGTTCATCCCGCCGGCGACCGCGGCGACCGTGGCGCTGGCCGCGACGCGCGGTTTCGGGACGATGCGGCCCTTCGTGGCGATCCAGTCGATCGCGACGCCGGCGCTGAAGCCGATCCTGATCCTGCTCGCCGCGATCGGTGGACTCACCATGACCGGACTGGCGCTCGGCTGGGCGATCCCCGAAGCGCTCGCCTGCGCCGCTGCGCTCGTCGTGATGACGCGCAGGGTCGGCCGCGCCGGGGGTCAGGCGGAGCGGGCGAGCGCGTCGCTGGGATCGCTCGCCAAGGAGTTCTGGGCGTTCTCCGCGCCGCGGGGCCTCGCCGCTGCCTTCCAGATCACGATCATCTGGTTCGACCTCCTGTTGCTTTCGCACCTGCGTGACGCGAGCGAGGTCGGCATCTACGGCGCCGCCTCACGCGCCGTCGTGATCGGCACGTTCGCCCTGCAGGCGATCCGGTTGGCGATCGCCCCGCAGATCTCCCGGCTGCTTGCCCGCGGCGATCGAAGCGGCGCCCAGACGGTCTACCAAACGGCCACGTGGTGGTTGATCGTCGTGTCGTGGCCGCTGTTCCTCACGCTTGCGATCTTCGGCCCCGCGCTGCTCGGGGTGTTCGGTCCTGGCTTCGATCAGGGGGCGACGGCGCTTGCGATCCTGTCGGCCGCGATGCTGGTCAATCTTGGGACCGGCAACGTGACCGTCGTGTTGCTGATGGGAGGCAAGAGCTCATGGAACCTGCTCAACACGGCGGTCGCCCTGACGCTCAACATCGGACTGAACCTGGTCTTGATCCCACATTTCGGGATGAGGGGCGCGGCGATCGCCTGGGCCGTTTCGATCGTGGTGGACAACCTGATGGCCCTGACCGAGGTCTGGTTGTTCCTGGGGATGCGGCCGTTCGGCGAGGGCTACTTGCCGGCCGTCGCCGCGGCCGTCGGCTGTTTCGGCGCGATCGGATTGATCGCGCGGGCGTTGTTCGGGACCACGGGAGAGGCGTTCGGGGTGTTCCTCGTGGTCGCGCTCCCGATGTACGCTGCGGCGCTGTGGCGATTGCGCCGCCGGCTGCACCTGGACGAACTCGTCGCCGCCTTCGGTGTCGGCGCGCGTGCCCGGCCGGGAGAGGGGAACGGTTGGGCAGGTGGTGGCGGATCGGGCGGGGGGCGGCGTGTGCGCGCCGTCGCGCGGCACGGCGCGCGCGCTTGGTCCATGATGACCGCGCCGCTTCGCCGAGCCCCCGACATCCTCGTGATCGGGACCAAGCGGGGCGGCACGACCTCCCTTGCCGCCTACCTCTACGAGCACCCCCAGGTTCTGCCGCCCGTGCCCGCCCGATTGGCTCCCAAGGGCGTGCGCGCGTTCGACGAGCATCCGGATCGCGGCGGGTGGTGGTACCGATCGCATTTCGCCACCGTGTTCGTCCGTGGGCCTGTCCGGGCGCGCCGTCGGTTCGCGGCGGAGTCGACGGCAAACTACCTCTTCCATCCCGAGCAGGCTGCACGCGCGGCCCAGCTGGCACCGCAAGCCCGCGTGGTCGTGCTGTTGCGCGACCCGATCGATCGAGCGTGGTCGCACTGGCGGGAGCGCACGAGGCGCGGTCTCGAGACGCTGTCGTTCGAGGATGCCCTCGCCGCCGAGCCGCAGCGGTTGCGAACGCTGCCGGCATCGGAGCGCGCCAACATCGCCTATCGAACGCAGGGGTGCTACGCAGAGCTGTTGCCGGCCTGGCAAGCGGCCTTCGGCGACAGGCTCCTCGTGGTCTTCGCCGACGATCTCTTCGCGGATCCGCCCGCGATGTATGCGCGGGTGATCGCTTTCCTCGGTCTACGGCCGTATGCGCTTGCGCGCTATGACGCCTGGAACCAGCACCCGTCCTCGCAGAGCATGGACCCGCAGACGCGGGCGGAACTCGCTAGCTTTTACGCCCCCTTCGATCGGCACCTGGAACGGGTGCTCGGCCGAACGCCGCCATGGGGGACTGCACCGCAAGCGGTGCCGCCCGAGCCGCAGGATAGGTAGGCTTCCGACCCAGCGATGTCGGCTCCCCCCGGATCCCGTCGGCGCGCATTGCTCGCGCGCACCCTTGCCGCGGCCGTTCTGGCCGCGTTGCTTGCGACGCCCGCCGCGGCCGACTGGCGACAGTTCCACGCCGGCCCAGCGCGCCTCGGTGTCTCCGCGGAGCATCGGATCACCCCCGACAACGTGCGCCGACTTCGCGTGGCCTGGAGCCGCGCAACCGGGGCCAGCGCGAGTGGCATCAACTCCTCGGTTGCGGTCGCGGGGCCTCGTGTCTTCGTCGGATCAGACGACGGGCGCCTCTATGCGTTCGGGCTCGGCGGGAAGCCGTTGTGGACAAAGACGATCGGCGGGGCGGTGCGGTCCTCACCCGCAGTTTCCGACGGGATCGTGTTCGTGGGCTCGGACGGCGGGCGGTTCCAGGCGCGCTCGGTTTCGACCGGTGCGCTACGTTGGTCGCGGAACCTCGGCGGCGTGGTGTCCTCCTCGCCCCTGGTCGCCGAGAACCGCGTCTACGTCGGCTCGCGCGGTGGCACCTTCTATGCGTTGTCGGCCTCGACCGGTCGCGTCGTGTGGAAGCGCACGCTCTGGTCGGTGTGGGACGGAGCCGCCTATCGGGGGGGTGTCGTCTACGTCGGGTCCGATCACCAGCGGGTCTGGGCCTTCGATGCGGACACCGGCGCGAAGCGGTGGGTGAGCGATGTGTGGGGGCGCGTGCGTTCGACACCGGCGGCGACCGACCGTCGCCTCTTCGTGGGCACCGACAACGGGCGGGTCTATGCGCTGGATCGGCGGACGGGGCGCCGTGTCTGGGCGGCGACCGCGGTAGCGGCCGGGAACGGGTTCGTCCGCTGTGCGCCCGCCGTCGCGAAGGGGTTGGTCGTTGTGAGCGTCGGCCTCACGACCACGCCGATGGACGGGAAGCTCCGCGCGTTCCGCGCGCGAAGCGGAGCGCTCGCGTGGACCGGGGAGATGGCCGACTACGCGACGTCCTCGCCCGCCTACGAGCACGGACTGTTCTTCGTCGGCTCGTTCGATCATCGGCTGTATGCGTTCGGCGCCCGCCACGGCCGGGAGGTCTGGACGTCGGGATGGGCCTATCAGGGCGGGTTCTTCGACCGAGGCATCTCCGCGTCACCGGCGATCAGCGGGGGGAAGATCTACGTCGGCGTCCGGAACGGACGTCTCTATGCGCTCGGCCCGCCCTGATCAGCTGACGGCGAACCGCGCGTAGCCCGCGCGGACCACGCCCGCGGCTCGGGTGAAGGTCCCGCCGAGGTGCACGGCCGCGCCGTCGGCGGCCATCGTCCAGATCGAGCCGTTCAAGTTGGGAGCCCATGCGTCGAGGGCACCCGTGGCCGCGTCCGCCGCTCCGATCTGGCTTCGGCCGATATGCGCGAGCGAGGTGAAGTGGCCACCGATGTACACCAGCCCGTTTGCCCAGGTGCAGGCCTGGACGTCGCCGTCGGCGGTGACCTCCCACGCGATCGACCCGTCAGCGCGGTAGGCGCGCAGACGCCCGCCCGGGCCGCCCATGGCCGCAAAGATGAGCGTGCCGTCGGTGGACAGCTGGAACGTTCTGTACTTGGGTGTTGCCGTCGCAAACGCGGTCACGTCGGCGCCGGTCGCCGGATCGACGGCGGCCAGGTGGTCGCGATCGGAACCGCCGACGTGCAGGAAGTCCCCGCCCAGATAGATGCGGTCGCCCGCGGGCTCGATCGTTCGCACCATCCCGTCTGCAGACGGGAGCCAGCTTGCGTCGAGGACGCCGGTCGAGATATGGACCGCGCCGACCGACATCCTGGGCTGGCCGCCGAGCTTCGTGAACTCGCCGCCCACGTAGAGCAGATCGCCCTGTGTCGCGAGGGACCGCACGCGATTGTTGGCGCTCACATGGAAACCGCTCACGACATCGCCGCTGGTCGCGTCGATCGCGGCGAGCTTCTGCTCGGCGAGCCCGCCGACATGAGAGAAGGAACCGCCCGCGTACACGACGTCGCCGGCCGGAGAGGCCGCGAGGGCATAGACGGTTCCGTCGGCAGGCGGGTTCCACCCGGTGGCGGCGCCGGTCGTTGCGTTCAGCGCGGCGAGATGGTCCCGAACCACTCCTCCGGCGCCGGTGAACAACCCACCGGCCAGGACGACGGACCCGTCGGCGCTTCGGCCGATGGCCCGCGGCAGATCGTTGGGGTTCGGCGTCCATGCGGTGTCGGCCAGCCCGGTCGCCGTGTCGATCGTGGCCAGCTTCCGTGCCTCGACCCCGCCGGTCGAGCCGAACGGGCCCCCGGCCACCAGGTGCGTGCCGTCGCCGCTGACGCTCAGCAGCGTCACGACATCGTCGGCCCCCGGCGCGAAGCCGGTCGCGGTGCCATCGGCGATGCCGACGGCACCCAGGTGCGCGCGCGCCGCCCCGTCGAGGTTTGCGAAGTCGCCCCCTACGTACAGGGTGGCCCCGGACAGTGCGAGTGACCGCACGGGAGCGTCGGCGCCCGTGCCGATCCAGGCCAGCGCACCCCCCGTGGTGGCGTCGATCGCCCCGAGGCGGCTCTGGGCGACGTGTGCCAGCGTCGTGAACGCCCCACCCGCATAGACCGAGGTCGTCGTCGCGGCGAGCGCCCAGACAGTGTCGTTCGCACCCGGGTTCCACGACGTGACCGCGCCCGCGGGACTGAGCGCGGCGATGCGACTGCGGCCGGCGCCCGCGATGCCGGTGAACGATCCGCCGACGTAGATCGTTCCGGCGGGTGCCACGGCGAGTGCATTGACGATGCCGGCACTCACCCCGCCTGGTGCCCAGGCCGTCAGCTTGAGGTCGGCGGTCGTGAACGCGGCGAAGCCATCGCGCGGCGTGGCGCCGATCGCGGTGAACGTGCCCGCGAGGTACAGCACCGATCCATCCGGGGACAGGGCGAGGTCGGTGACATTGCCCCCTGTGGGCTTGGGGTTCCAGCCCCCGACCAGGTCGCCAGCCGTCGTGACCGCGAGCCCGGCCCGGGACTTCCCGCCGATGGTCGTGAAGCTGCCCGCGACGAACCAGCCACCGCCCGGGCGGGCGGCGACGGCTCGCACCACGCCCGAGACGGTCGGGAAAGCGGTATCGAGCGCGCCGGACGTGGCATCGAGCGCCAATACATTGCCGGTCGGGGGAGACACCTCGGTGAAATCACCCGCCAGGTAGGTCGTGGAGCCCAGCGGCAGGACGCTCCATACGGTTCCGTTCGTGACCCAGGTGGCGTCGGGCGTGGCTGCGGTCGCCGCGGACGCGCGACCGACCGGCACACCTCCGAGCGCCGCCACGAGGGCGACGGCGGTGCAGGCGCGGATCGTCGAACGGGGGGTCACGTGCTCGATCGGATCTCCCAGGGTTGAGCCCAGACGCTACTTGGGGGCCTGCGTGACGGCAAGGCGTCGTTGGTCGTAGGTCCTCGGGCGGGGGTGCTCGGCGCGGGCAGCCGCTAGCCTTGGTCCGTGGTCGGGCGAGGGGAACTCCGCGATCGGATCGGCCGGGCGGCACCGCCGGGGCTTCGACGGGCGATGCGGGGCGGGGCTCGCAGGGTTGCGCGCCGCACCGCGGTGGCGCGTGCGCTGCCCGGGGCGCTGGTGATCGGCGCACAGCGCGGCGGCACGACGACCCTGTACCACTACCTGACGCAGCATCCGCAGTTCCTCGGGACCGTCGCGGATAAGGAGGTGCATCACTTCGATCTGCACGTCGCCGAGGGACTCGACGCGTACCGCGGCGCCTTCCCCACGACGGCGAAGGTGCGCCGGACCGAGCGGCGCATCGGAGGGCGGATCGTGGTCGGTGAGGCCACGCCCTACTACTTGTTCCACCCGGCCGTGCCGGCGCGCGTTGCGGCCGACCTTCCCCAGGTCCGGCTGATCGCCGTTCTGCGCGATCCGGTCGAGCGCGCGTGGTCCCACTACCGCCACGAGGTCGACCTCGGCCACGAGGCGCTGGGGTTCGCAGACGCGCTGGCGGCAGAGGGGGAACGCCTCGCCGGCGAGGCGGAACGACTGCTGGCGGACCCATCTGCAGTGTCCTTCGCTCATCAGCACCACGCCTACGTGGCGCGCGGTCGCTATCTCGAACAACTCGAGCGATGGTGGGCGGTCTTCCCGCGCGGGCAGCTCCTCCTGGTGCGCAGCGAGGATCTCCATGCCGATCCCGCGGCGACGTTGGACTCGATCACCGCGCATCTGGGGATCCGCCCGTGGCAGCCACCGGCCTGGCGGACCTACAACGCCTCGACCTCGACGGACATGCCGGCCGCCGCCCGTGCCAGGTTGCGCGAGACCTTCCGTCGGTCAAACGACCGGCTGGCCGAGGCCACCGGTCGGGACTGGTCCTGGGAGCGCGATCCCGAGCGATGAGCGGCCTCGGCGTTCCCCTGGACGCGGACCTCGCCTGGCTGCTCGAGGTCGTGTGGGGGGGTCTGGAAGGTGTTCGCCTGTCTGGGGAACCGACCGCTGTCGTCGGAGCGGGTTACCGTGTCGTGCCGACGCTGCGCCGGGCGCGCGCATTCGTGCCGGCGGACGCGACCGCCGCGCGCGGAGCGCTCCGCGCTGGCGCGGGGACCCGCTCGCGCGGCGCCCAGCGATCGCGCGCCCTCGCCGCCCGTCTCGCCGGGTCGCGGCTGGGCGGGGCCGCCTTCCGTGACCGCTTCTGGGTGATCGGCGAGGACCCGCTGTGCGCCGCCGTGATGAGCGCGATCGGGGAAGGCCCGGTGTCGTTCGCCGCCGCGGTGCGTCCGCCTAGCCCGTTCCGCAAGCCCGTGTTGCAGGCGGTGACCCCCGAGGGGCGGGTCGTGGGGTACGCGAAGGTGGCGTGGAACGCCGTGACGGCCGCGAACGTTCGAGCCGAGCACGTGGCGCTGCAGCGGCTCGAGACCGCCGAGGCCGCGGCGCCCCGCGGTCCTGCGCCGCTTGCCCTGCTCGAGCATCGCGGGTTCCCCGTGCTGCTCACGCGTCCTATGCCCGAGCAGCTGCGCCGCTACGACGCGCAGGCAGGCCCACCCGGGGCTCCCGTGTCTCGGGCGGTCGCCGGTCTCGCGCCGGTCGATGCGGGACGCGATCCCGTCGGTGCCCGGCTGCGTGCCCGGTTCGATGCCACGCACGCCCCTTCGCAACCCCGTGTCATGGTCGCGCTCGCCGACCTCCTCGGCGGGATCGGCGCGCGAACGGCCGATCTCCCGTCCGGTGTCTGGCACGGCGACTGGTCGCCGTGGAATCTGGGCTGGGTGGGGGAGCGGCTGTGGGCCTGGGACTGGGAGTACAGCCGTGCCGACGTTCCGGTCGGGCTTGATCTGCCGCATTTCATCTTCCAGATGCGGTTCATCGGACAGCGCGCGCCGGTGCAGGTTGCGTTCGCCGACGCCCGATCCCAGAGCGCGGCCGCGCTGTCCTCACTCGGCTACGACGCCGCCGATCGGACCGTCCTGCACGCCGCGCACGCGGCGGAGGTGTCGTTGCGATACCTGGAGGCCGAGGCCGCCGGCGTCGCGGCGAACGCGCGCTTCCTCGCCGGCGCCGTCACGGCGCTTCGGTCTGCCTCCGACGCGCTGCGCTAGCCGGCCGGCCCGTCGCCGGCATCGCGGCGACGGGCGGCACGCGGACGAACGCGAGGTCTTCCCGCCAGGCCAACGCCGCGGCGACCATGGCGATCGACAGGCCCCATGGCAACAGGTCGTAGTAGGGCATCTGGACCAGCGCGACGAAGATCGTGACCTCACACCAGAACCGGATCGCCGGATCGCCGGGGTGCCCGGGCGGCAGTCGCCGCGACGCTCGCCACAGCGCCCACAGGAGCCAGGCCGTGAACGCCAGGAGGCCGGGCAATCCCTGCGAGACCAGGATCGTCCAAAGCTGGCCGTGGGTCCCCGCGGACAGGTTGCCTTCGATCAGCACCGGCGCTCCATACCCGAGCACGGGCGAGGCGCGAACCAGGTCGATCGATTCCGCGTAGAGCTCGGCGCGGTGTGCGTCGCCGTAGCCGTTCTGCAGCCGCGTCATGACGATCTCGCCGAGCGGCGTCACGAACAGCAGCGCGCCTAGGACCATCGACGCGATCGCGACGACTCGGAGCCACTGCACATTGCGGCCCCGCGCAAGACGTACGGTCGCGTAGAGCACGCCGGCGACCGCCGAGAGCCACGCCCCCCGATTCAGCGAGAACACCAACGGGAAGACCGAGACCATCAATACGACCAAGAGCGCATCGCGGGCCGCTTTCGTCTTGGCCTTGGCGATGGCGCACAGAGCGAAGGGCAGACACATCGCGTAGGCGGCGCCCCATTCGTTCGCGTAGATGAACGGTGCCTTGGGACGATAGATCGGGTAGGCGGCGAACGCCCGGCCCGAGGAGGTCGACGCCGAGACCAGGTCCGCCACGAACTGGTCGGCAAGCATCGACGGCGGGACGAAGCCTCGTGCCACGGTCGTGAAGCTGATGTTGGGCACGATCATGCCGATCAGGCCGCCGACCACCGTGATCACGAAGAAGCTCGCCATGATCCGAACGACGCGTTCCGGTGGGAGGGCGTCGCGAGAGGCGTTCAACACGTAGAGGAACAGCAGGCTGGCGCCAAGGTACAGGGTGCCGCGATAGCCGGCCGAGAAGGCCTGGCGGCCAGACGTGAGTCGCGACGTGGAGAACACGCACCAGAGCAAGAACACGAGGTACAGGCCGAAGCCCCGCGGGACTGCGATCCGCCGGCGCAAAACCAGCGCCGCTGCCAGCGGTAGGACGCAGAGCGACAAGACGAGGCCGCTGACCCCGAGCACCCACCACAGGGGCAACAACGGGAAGAGCACCACGATCGGCCAGGCGCTTCCAGACCCGCGACGCCGGGGCGGTGCGGCGCGGACCGGTGGTGCACCGATGAGATCGGGGGCGACCGTTGCCACGCGGCGAGGCTAGCAGTGAGGCATCCTCTGGCGCGTCCGCCGAACGGCGGTGACCAGATGACGAACCGAGATTTCCACACGCATCCTGCCCGGTCCCTGTCGCGGTGTTCCGGTGCAGGGCAACCGTCTCCAACTCGATTCAGCCTTTTGGCCCCTTGCATGTACTAGCTCGTTCGACCTACGATGCCGTGGCTCGGAGTAGAGGGGGTTCACTCGAGATGATGAAGCGTTTGACAAGCATCGTGGCGTTCGCGGCCATCGCGGTGATCGTGACAGCGGGAGCTGCGCTGGCGCAGACGTCCACCTACCCGGTCTCCCCGGATCCATCAACGTCCGTCGAGGGCACGAGCGGTGGCACGGGAACGGCCTTCACCGGATCCTCGCAGGTGCCCGTGGGAACCCTCTTGCTCTGCCTGCTCGTGGTGGCGGGCGCGACTGCCCTCGTGGTCGCCCGCCGGCGTGCCGCCCGGTTCGCCGGCTGATCGAGCAGGTCAGCCGCCGAGTACCGACCGGGTCACATCGCGGAGGTATCGCAGTGGCATCGGCGCCCGGAACCGAACCTCCAGCGTCTTCCTGCCCGCGGGCGATCCCTCCCATGACGCGGTGTTCCCGTCGACGGCCATCGGCTCGCTCGTCCAGATGATGTCGGTCCCCGCGGGGGCGTGGATCGTGACCCGCACATCGGTCGGTCGGATCGTGGACTGCCCGACGTAGGTCAGGGCGTAGGCGCCGCCGCTGGTGTTTCCCTCCCACACGTCGGTCGCGCGCCACGTGAGCGCGAGCTGCCCTTGATCGTGCGCCGCGATCGTTCGGTAGTCCTGCAGCCACGGCACGCCGTTCTCGGAGCCCGTCGTGACGGCGACGTCTGCTCCATCGCGCGTCGCGCGGAGCACCTCGCACGGCTGGTGGCACGACACCGTCGTGACGGGGATCTGATCGCCGGGGTCTGCACCGTCGACGTAGGGTCCGATCACGTAGCGCGGTAGGCCGTGCGTCGGCGCATCGTTGGCGATCGTGACGGTTGCGGTGGCGAGCGCCTCGCCTTCGCCGCCCAGCTGGACGTCGTAGTCGACCGCGCGCTCGGCGTAGTAGTCGACCTTGCTGCCCGAGCCGTTGTTGACGGTCACGGCGAGCAGATCGCCGGCCGTCGGCACGAGCGCGCCGTCGGCGCCCATGGTCGCGAGCGCTCCTTCGATATCGGGGTTCGTGCTGAAGACGCGAAGATGTCCATCGGCCACCGAGGTCGCGATCGCCTTCAGGCGGGCCAACCCATGCTCGTCCATCGCGAGGAAGCGGGTGAGCGCGGCGGTTGCAGCACCGCCCAACACCTCCTTGCGCTGCGTCGGCCCGTCGTATCGCGCATAGGAACGGTTGGTCGTCACGTCGACAACGTTGCCGGCCGAGACGGTTCCGGCGCCGGCCACATGCACGGGGCCGGTGACATCGAGCAACGCCTGCAGGAAGAACGGATCGGCGGCGATCACGCCGTCCAGCCGCCGGCCCTCACCCAGCTCGTAGTTCGCGAGCGCCGCCGTGGCGGCCGACGGGAAGTCGGGGGTGGCGTTCATGTTCTGCCAGCTGCCCGCGCCACCGAACTGGTCGTAGTTCCGGGCGTAATCGGGGCTCGGGCTGGGCACGCGGCCCGCGGGAAAGTCGCGCAGGGTCTGGGTCGGGCGGGCGAGCGAGACGTGGGCGCGGCCGTCGGCAAGCGTCACGATCGCATAGCCCCCCCAGAGTCCACCGGTGCCACGGAGCTCCGCCGGGTTCTGAGCGAGCACGAGGTAGTGCGTGGGCGTGCCGACGCCGGCGAAGGCGCCGAACCCATGCAGGAGCTGCGACATCCCGTCGAGATCGGTGGCGAGTGCGAAGGCCTGGTCCTGTGCGTCCCACCGGGTTCGCAACACGATCTGGGGAACGAAGCGTTCTGGGGCGGCCTGAAGCGTGGCGGCGGCTTGGGCCGCGCCGTCTCGCGCGCTGTCGATCGCAACCGCGAGTGTCGCGAACCGATCGACCGGCACGGTGCCCCCCTGGGGCGCCAGCGAGCCGATCCCGTCGGGCAGCTCGAGCAGCGCCCCGGTGACGGTCGACCCCGCCGCCGACAGCGAGACACCGGCATCCGCCATCGCGGAGACCGTGTCGGCCGTGTTGCCTATCCACGGGACCGCCCTGGCGAGCGCGCCCGTGGGGGCGTGGCCGCGGTCGGCGGCTCGCTGGAACGCGACCTCGGCCCGGGCGAAGGATTCTTGGGCGCTCGGGAGGTCCCCGGCGAGCACCTGGCGGCGTGCGGTAGCGAGCGCGTCACGCCCCGCCGTGAGGTCGCTTCGCACGCCGAGCAGGAACAACGCCTGCAGGCCGATGCTGACGCCGAGCACGGCGACAACGCCGAGGACGACGCGACGCCGTCGGCGATGAGGTGGGGGAGCTTTCGCTACGCCGAGGGGCTCTTCTTGCGCAGGCGATCCCATGTGGACGCCGACCCGTTCGCCGTCGCCGGCTTCTCGTAGGTGTATTGACCGTAGTAGGCGTAGCCCGTGCCCTTGCCCTCGACGTCGTTCAGGACGGCGCCGAGCAGCCGGGCGCCCACCTGATCGAGCTGCGCGCGCGCGGCGATCACGGCGCCACGCGGCGTCGATTGCTCGTTCGCGACGTACAGGATCGCATCCGCCATCGGCGCGACGACGAGCGCATCGGCAACCGCGAGCACCGGCGGGCAGTCGATGATGATGAAGTCGACGACCTCTCGCTGGTCGGCCAGCAGTTCGCGCATCGCCTCGGACTGGAGCAGCTCGGTAGGCTGATCGGACACACGCCCGCTCGACATGATCCAGAGGTTGTCGACCTTCCCACTGCGCAGCGATTCCCACGCCTTGCGGTCGCCCTCGAGCACCTCGGAGAGTCCCCGTTCCGAGGAGGAGAGCCCGAAGAACTCGTGCAAGCGTGGGCGCCGTAGGTCCGCGGAGATCAACACGACACGCTTGTCGGCCTGGGCGAGCACAACGGCGAGGTTCGCCGCGGTCGTCGTCTTTCCTTCACCCGCCATCGCGGACACGACCATCAGCGTTTTGTGGCCTTGCTCGGCGGCGGCCACGAGGATGCTCGTGCGCAGCGTTCGATAGGCCTCTGCGGCGGGGCTCCGTGGCGCCTCGAGGGTGACGAGATGCGCCTTCTCGCGGTCGCGCCAAGACGGGATCTCGGGGATCATCGTCATCACCGGCGCACCGATCGTGGCTTCGAGATCGGAGCGACCCCGAAGGCGGTCGTCCATCCGTTCGCGGATGAACGCCGCGATCAGACCGACGAAGGCGCCAAGGATCGCTGCCAATGCGAGGTTCAGCAGCAGGTTCGGGCTCGTCGGCGAGGTCGGCGGCACGGCGTCCACCAGTACCTCACCGGCGTCGATCGGCGTGGACTGGATCTGGGACAGCTCTGCCTGCAGCTGCGCTCTGCCCGCGGCGTTGCCGGGCCCCTTGAGCGCCCGGATCGAATCGGAGACGGCCTGGGCCCGGGCGTCGATCTCATCCTGCGCGCGCTGGGTCGAGTATTCGAAGTACGCCGTTGCGAACGCCTGCGCCCCCTGCTGGGCGATCACGGGGTCCGGATGCTGGAAGTGGATCTGCAAGACGTCGGCGTCCTTCGGCACGGTCACGTCGACGTGTTGCAGCAGCCCGCGAGCGTCGCTGTTGACGTTGACGTTTCGGATCGCAAGCGACGCCACCGGGAGCGAGTCCACGATCTGGCGCTCGTTTTCGATGTTGAACGGCTGCACGGCGCTGCCGAGGGTGCTCGTTGCGATGGGGGGCTTCACGAGGATCTCTGCGGTGGCCGTATAGATCGGCGTTTGGCTGATCGTCCAGACGACGGCGAGCCCGATCGCCACCGCCACGCACGCCGCGATGAGCTTCCAGCGGCGCGCCATGACGCGACCGTAATCGCGCAGGTCCAAGAACGTGCCGTCGGTCGACGCAGGTGCCCAAGTCGGTTGTTGCATCCGGCCCCGAGGCTACCCCCTGGTCGGGGCGACGGCATCCGGCGTTGGGGAGCCGGCCGGCGACGTCGGCCCTAGGTCCGCGGCCGGTCTCGGTCGGCGAAGGCACCACTGCTACGCTCTGGCGCCATGATCGTGGCCTACCAGGGTGAACCCGGCGCCTACAGCGAGCGCGCCGTGTTGGGTGCCTTCCCCGATGCGGCGCCGATGCCCTGCGACACGGTACGGCTGGTGTTCTCGCGGGTGACCAGCGGCGAGGCGTCCTTCGGCGTGGTGCCACTGGAGAACTCCCAGGCGGGCTCGGTCAACGAGACCTACGATCTGCTGCAACACACGTCCTTGCTCCAGATCGTGGGCGAGGTGGTGGTGCGGGTCGATCACGCGCTGTTGGGTGTGCCGGGCGCGCGGCTGGAGGAGATCCGACGCGCGCGCTCGCATTGGCAGGCGTTGGCGCAATGCGAGGAGTTCCTGTCGTCGATGCGGATCGAGCCCATCCCGGTGCACGACACCGCGGGGGCGGCGCGGCTGATCGCCGAGTCGGGGGCGCGCGATGAGGCGGCGATCGCCAGCGTGGACGTGGCGAAGAACTTCGGGCTCGCGGTGCTCGCCGAGCGGATCCAGACCGAGAAGGAGAACTTCACGAAGTTCGCGGTGCTCGGCACCGACGATCCGGGTCTCGGAGCGCCCGACAAGACCTCGCTCGTCTGGGCGGTCCTGGATGAGCCCGGTTCCCTGCTCGGATCGCTGGAGCCCTTCGCGAGCCGTGGGATCAACCTCCACAAGCTCGAGTCGCGTCCCCGCCGGGGCAAGCCGTTCGAGTACCTGATGTACGTCGATGTGATAGCAGCCGCCGATGACCCGGCCTTCGTGGAGGCGCTGACGGAGATCCAGCGGCACACCTCGATGGTCCGCGTGCTCGGCACGTACCGATCGTCGGTCGAACCCGTCTGACGTCACGGTTCCGTGACACCCGCGGGCTACGATGCCGTCGATGGACCCGAGCGGATCTGCGGAGGCCCGCGACCACGTCGCGTTCTGGCCCGCCGTGACGCTGATGGTCGCGGCCGCGGTCGGGGTGATCGGTCTCGCGACGGCCTCCGGCCGCCCGGCGCCGGCCGCCGGTCCGGGCGATGGTGCGAGCGCGCCCATCAACACCACGGTGCCCGGGCTCACGACGTTCCGCGGGAACGCCGCGCGCACCTGGTACGGGGAAGGTCCGGTCCCGAGCGACCCCGCGATCCGCTGGACATACCCGAGCGACGGCACGCGGATGTGTTCGTTCTCGGCCGAGGGTGGTGCGGGCTCGCCGACCAAGGAGTGGTGCGGAACCGGCTGGACCGGGCAGCCGAACGTCGTGCCGCTCAGCGACGGATCGATGATGGTGCGCGAGGGCGCCTACGACGGGCACTACCACTTCCTCGACGCGGGCAGCGGCGCTCCATTGATGCCCGACCTCGTGACCGGCGATCTCGCCAAGGGGTCGGCGACGAGCGATCCCGACGGATTCCCGCTCTACTACGCCGGCTCGCGCGACAACCTTTTCCGCGTGGTCGCGATGGATCGTTCGGAGCCGACGGTCCTGTATGAGATCGACTCGCACGACACGTCGCTCGCGCCGCACCCGATGTGGAACGACGATTGGGATGGTGCGGCGCTGGTGGTCGATGACGTCTTGATCGAGGGCAGCGAGAACGGCTACCTCTACCTCGTGCCGTTGCACCGCGCCTACGATCCGCGCGGGCTGGTGACGATCCACCCCGACGCCCCGATCGTCGTGCCCGGGTTCGACCAAGAGCTGCTCTCGGCCGTCGCACAGTCCGGCGAGATCACGCCCGACGGCTTGGACACCCGCTACGACGTGTCGATCGAGAGCTCCGTCGCGTACCGCGACGGGGTGGTGTACGTCGCGAACTCCGGCGGGTTGATCACGGGCTGGGACATCTCCGATGTCTTGAACGGGGGCGGCGACGTGCACCGCGTGTTCCGGTTCTGGACCGGCGACGACACCGACGGGACGATCGCGATCGACGACGAGGGCTTCCTGTACGTCGCGAGCGAGTATCAGCGGTTCGACGACACATCGCGGAGCCTGGGCCAGCTCATCAAGCTCGACCCCCGCCAGACGGACCCGGTCGTGTGGTCGGTGCCCGCGCTCGAGCTCGGCTTCGAGGGAGCGGGGGGCAGCTGGTCGACGCCGGCGTTGGCCGGCGGTGTCGCGTACTTCACGACCGCCGCGGGCCGCGTGCTGGCGATCGATCGTGAGACGGGGACGGTGCTGTGGGAACGGCAGATCGCGTCGCCGTCGATCGCATCGCCGGTGGTCGTCGACGGCACCTTGCTGCAGGGCGATTGCTCCGGCCACCTTTATGCGTGGGACGTCTCCGATCCGAACGCGCAGCCGACCCTGCGATGGAACCTCGATCTCGGCGACTGCATCGAGTCGACGCCGGCGGTGTGGCACGGATGGCTCTTCGTGGGCACCCGCGAGGGCTACCTGTACGGGATCGCCGACGCCGGTACCCCGGCGCCCGACGCGGGTCAGCCGCAGGTCGTGCCGTAGAGGGTGCGCAACTCGGCGGCATGCCACGCGACCCCCACCGCGGCCGCCGCCGCGAGGATCGCCACCGCCGCGGCGAACGTGACCACGCGCGACCCGCGCCGCCCCATCCCGTCGACCGCGAGACCGAGGGCGACGCCACCGACCAATCCACCCAGGTGGGCGCGCCAATCGATGCCGGGGACCGCGAACGAGAACACCGCGTTGATGACGATGAGCGTGATGGCGTTGCGGATCCTTCCCGCGTAGAACGCGAGCTGGCGGCGCCGCCAGCTGTAGCCGGCGAACGCCCCGAAGATGGCGAAGATCGCGCCCGAGGCTCCGACCCCTGGTATGAACGGGTCGCCGAAGACGAAGCTCGCCGCGGAGGCGAAGAGTCCGCCGACGACGAAGATCGCGAGGAACCGGGTGCGCCCGAGCTCTCGTTCGACCACGTTGCCGAAGATCCAGAGCGCATAGCCGTTCATCGCGAGGTGCAGGAGCCCGGCGTGCAAGAAGATCTCGGAACCGAGCCGCCAGTACTGCCCGGCCCCGATCCCGATCAGCTGACCGCCGCGTGTGCATCC
>JBDUBL010000086.1:0-8438 GCA_040004125.1 Actinomycetota bacterium | reverse complement strand
CCGAAGCCGAAGCCGCGAAAGGGTGACGGCCTCCGAACGCGATGGGGTGCCAGCCACACGGACCGCGCACGCGTCCCAGATCGCTTGTGTGTGGTGACCGACGGGCTTCGCTCCGGAAGGCAAGCAGAAGCAATCCCAGGGCACGTATCGGCCGTCCATGCCAGCAGCCGAGAAGGGTCTTTTGCCCGGATGACCGAGGTCATGGTCAACGGGCCCGACGACGTGTTCGTGGAGCGAGGTAGTAATCACCCACCTATCGGCTCGCCCATGCCCATAAAGACGACGTTGGTGAGCCGCTGCGGCGTGGTCGGGGGCAGGCGCGCCGCTTCGCGGCGCACCTGCTCGGCCTGCGCGGCGATCTCGCCCGCGGTGAGATTGTTTTGCAACCCCATCTGCCCCGTGGCGCAGAACGTGCAGCCCATCGCGCAACCGGCCTGCGACGAGACACAGACCGTGACGCGGTCCGGATAGCCCATCAAGACGGTCTCGATCACGTGCTCACCGCCAAGACGCAGGAGCGCCTTGCGCGTGGCGCCCCGGTCGGCGGTCCGCTCGGTGAGCACCTCGACCCCCAGCGGGAGTTCGGTCGCCAACCGTTCCTGAAGTTCGCCGGGGATGTCCGGCATCTGATCGTAGGTGGCCGCCCTCGTCCAGAGCTGGCGCCAGACCTGCTTGGCGCGGAACGCCGGCTCGCCCCACGCTTCGAGGCGCTGGGTGAGCTCTTCGCGACGCAGGTCATACACGGTGGACACGGGCGCAGCGTACCGGCGTCCGCGACCCTGCACGCCCGGGTAGGTAGGCTAGAGACCATGCGGGTCGCGTTCGTCTCCACCTATCCGCCGCGCCGATGCGGGATCGCCACGTTCACCGCCGACCTGATCGGGGCCGTGCGCGTGGCCGACACGCACACCCAATGCCGGGTGGCGGCGATCGACGAGCGCAACTCCGTGCGGGCCTATGGCAGCGAAGTCCGTTGGCGGATCAGGCAGGGCAGCGCATTGCCCTACCGCGCAGCCGCCCGCGAGATCGACCGGTCCAACGCCGAAATCGTCTGCGTCCAACACGAGTTCGGCCTCTACGGCCTGTGGAAGGGTGGCGGCTTCGTCGGCGACCACTGGATCGAGGGCATGTACGAGGACCACCTCACGCCGTTCCTGGAGGAACTGAAGAAGCCCGCGCTGGTGAACATGCACACGGTCCTGCCGGAGCCCTCGCCCGCGATCCGCGAGGCGGTCCGCGCGATCGCCGAGACCGCGCACGGATTGGTCGTGATGGCCGAGACCGCGGTCGACATCCTGGACCGCGACTACGGCATCAAGGAACGGCCGCTCGTCATCCCCCATGGGATGCCCCACATCGAGCCGAAGGGGCGGCGCCGGCTGAAGGCGAAGCTCGGGCTCGACGGGCGCACGATCGTCTCGACGTTCGGCCTCGTCGGCCCGGGCAAGGGGCTGGAGTACGCGATCGAGGCAATGCCCGCCGTCGCAGCCCGCCACCCCGAGGCGCTTTACCTGATCGCGGGCCAGACCCACCCCGAGCTGCTGAAGACGCGGGGCGAGGAATACCGCAACAGGCTGCAAACCCTCGTCGACGAGCTCGATCTGTCCGAGCACGTGTTGTTCGTGAACCAGTATCTGGATCAGAAGGACATCATCGAGTACCTCCTGGCCACCGACGTCTACGTGACGCCCTACCTCGATCCGAACCAGATCACGAGCGGCACCTTGTCCTACGCCTTAGGCGCCGGCAAGGCGGTCGTGTCGACCCCATACCTGCACGCGCAGGAGGCCCTCGCGAAAGACCGGGGCATCCTCGTGGAGTTCCGCTCCGCCGAGGCGATCGCCGAAGCCGTGAACACGATCCTGGACGACCCGAAGCGCAAGGCTCGCCTCGAGAAGAACGCCTACACCTATGCGAACCAAGCGACCTGGCCGAAGACCGGCGCTCGATTCCTCGCCGCGATGCAGGAGCTGGTCGACGAACACGTCCCCAAGACGAAGCGGCGGAAGGACGATCGGACGCCGCTGCAGGTCGCCCATCGGGTGAAGGCGAATCCGCTGCTCTCCCCCGAGGACTTCGTGCCCTCCCAGCCGGGCTTCGAGGTGATCTCCACGATCAATCCCGGTGTCGCACAGGTGGGCGAGGAGACGGTGCTGTTGGTGCGGGTGGCCGAGCGGCCGAGCGGCGACATCGAGCTCGGGCCCGATGCTCAGATGATCGATCTGTCGGGGCCGGAGCCGCGCCTCGCGCCGATGCCGGTCGGACTCCACCGCGAGCAGCTGATCGGCATGGCCTACTTCGACTGCGATCGGGAACCGCCGCAAGTCGTCATCGGCTTCGTGCCACGCGACCTTCCGGGGCTCGACCTCTCGGACCCCCGCACGATCCGCTACCGCAACTCCGCGGGTGGGTTCACGCCCGGGCAGGATGAGTTCACCGACTACCTCTCGCACATCTCGCACCTGCGCGTGGGGCGGAGCACCGATGGGATCCACTTCGCGCTCGATCCCGACGTCGCGATCCACCCGATGGACTCGATGGAGGAATACGGCGTCGAGGACCCGCGGATCACCGAGATCGACGGCGTCTTCCACATCACCTACGTGGCGGTGAGCAGGCTCGGCATCACGACCGCCCGCATGACGACCACGGACTTCCGGACGTTCGAGCGGCAGGGCACCATGCTGCACCCCGACCAGAAAGACGTGATCCTGTTCCCCGAGAAGGTCGGGGGGAAATACCTTGCGTTTACGAGGCCGATGCCGGGCTCCTTCGGGCGGGTGCTCGGTCTCTGGCTGGCCGAGAGCGAGGATCTGATCCACTGGGGCCGGCACCGCCCCATCGCCGGGCCTCGTCATGGGATGTGGGATGAGATGCGTATCGGGGCGTCGCTGGTACCGATCCGAACCGACGAGGGCTGGCTCGAGATCTACCACGGGGCGGACCGAATGAACCGTTACGGCATGGGAGCGCTCCTGCTCGATACCGGTGACCCCGCGAAGGTGCTTGCTCGGTCGACCCGCCCGTTGATGGTGCCCGAGCACTCATACGAGCACGACGGGTTCCTGCATGACGTGGTCTTCCCGAGCGGCCACATTGACCTCGGGGACGGACATATCCGCGTTTACTACGGCGCCGCAGACACCACCGTGTGCGCGGCCGACATGGCGCTCGACGACGTGTTCGCCACCCTCGCGACGGTCTAGGCTTCGTGCTGCGACAACTCTGGCGTCTCACCGAGCCGGTGCCGGCCGCCGGCCCGAGCGCATCGGCCGTCGCGATCTACGAACACCCCGACGGCGTCGTGACGGCGAAGGAGTCGGGCTACGAAGGAGTAGCGTGCGTGGACGACACCGCGCGGTTGCTCGACGTCCTGTGCTCGGTCTATGACGTGGTCCCGCTCCCCTGGGTCGAGCGCTGGGCCCGCGGACTCTTGGACTTCGTGTTGTGGATGCAGGAACCCGACGGGTCCTGGCTGAATTTCGTGTACGACTGGGACGGTGATCGCAACCGCAGCGGCATCACCTCACGACCCGGGCAGAATTTCTGGCTGGCGCGCGCCATCGTCGGTGTCGGGCACGCCGCCGAGTCCCTCGGCGATGAGCAGGCACACGCGGCGTTCGTGCGCGGCCTGACGCGCGCGGCCGCCGAGGACGCACCGCCCGACATCCGGTCGCTCCACCTGCTGGCTGCTCTGCGCGCGGCCACCGCCGGCGACCTCGATGTCGTGCCGTGGATCCGCACCTGGGCCGACGAGCTGGTCGCGTGCCGCGACGGCGTCGTGCTCAAGAACTCGGCCTACGAGGTCGGGCCGCCACACCTGTGGGCACACATCCAAGAAGGCGTGCTGGCGACAGCCGGCGGGGCCTTGCGCGACGCCACGTTGCATCGCGTGGCGACGGCCAGCGCCGAGGCCGTGGTGCTTCCGGCGATCGAACGCGCCTTCGCGGGCGAGCGATCGCTGGCCTATGAGGTCTCCTCGTGCGTGGAGGTCGCCGATCGCCTCTTCGCCGCAACGGGCGAGAGCCGCTGGTCGCAGGCGGCTGCCGACGCACGTGCCTGGTTCGACGGGCGCAACGTGGCCGGCGCGGCCATCTACAACCCCGAGCGCGGCCGCGTCGCCGATGGGCTCGATGAGAACCGTGTGTCCCGCAATTCGGGAGCGGAATCGAACATCAGCGGCGCCCAGGCGCTGCTCGACCGAGCCGTCGCGATCGCCAGCTCGATGCCCGACCCGTTCGTCGGATGACCCCCGCGCTCGTCGCGGTCATCGTGATCGTCGGGTTCGCGGCGGCCACCCAATCCATCACCGGGTTCGGCTTCGCGCTGATCGTGGTGCCGGGGCTCACGCTCCTGTTCGGGCCGAAGGTGTCGGTGGTCGCGATGAGCTCTGTCGGCGTGCCGCTCGTTGCCTGGAACGCCGTGCGTTGGCGCGCCGACATCCAGCGGCGCGAGGCGATCACCGTCACGCTCGCGGCGCTGCTCGGCATGCCGATTGGCATCGCCGTGCTAACCCGGGCCAACGACCAGGCGCTCACGGCGATCGTCGGCGTGATCATCCTGGTGCTGACCGCCTGGCTCTGGCGTGGGCTGCAGCTCCCGACCGGCCGCACCATCGAGCTGACGGCGGGCTTCGCCTCCGGGGCGTTGGCTGCGAGCGTGGGCACGAACGGTCCACCGCTCGTGATCGCGTTCCAGGCAACCGGGATGGCGCCGGAACCCTTCCGCGCGACGCTGCAGGTCTGCTTCTTCGTCCAGGGCGCAGTCGTGCTGTTGCTGTTCTGGTCCCAAGGGCTGTTCGTGCACGACGTCGGGCCGATCGTGCTCGTCGGGTTGCCGGCGGCGGCGCTCGGGGCGTTGCTCGGCGATCGGTTCGCCTCGCGCGTACACCAGGGGCCGTTCCGCACGGCCGTGCTGGCACTCCTCGCACTCTCGGGGGTGCTCGCCGTCGCGGTCGCGGCGCGCGGCGGCTGAGGTCAGGCGGCGATCTGTTCGGCCAACGACGTCAGCCCGAGGCGGGTGACGATCGCGAACTCCTCGATCCAGGCAACGGGCCACGTCGAGAATTTCGCGATCACGACGCCCGCCGGGCCGTGCACGAACACGGTCTGCCCATTGATACCCGAGCCCATGTAGATCGGTGCGGCTGCGTCGATGACCCAGAACTGGTTGCGGTAATACGACTCGCCCGTGAGCTCCCGCGCGTCGGCGGTCGGCGCGAAAGCTTCGATCGAATCGTGATCAGGTGTCAGGGTGTCGCGGATCCACGCACGCGGGATCACCTGCCGATGACCCCGGCGGCCCTCGTTCGCCAGAAGCTGCCCGAATCGAGCGAGGTCCCGCAGCGTGCAGGAGACCCCCCCATCAGCCATCGCATTCCCGCACGCATCGACCGTGATCTCGGAGTCGAACTCCGCCCCCATCGGCTGCCACAGCTCGCGGGACATCAGTTCGGGCAGCCGGGCGCCTGCCGCGCGCTCCAACACCCAGCCGAGCACATCGGTCAGCACCGATCGATAGTCAAACGGCCCGCCGTGACTCCCTTTGTTCCGCAGCGTCGGGAAGTACGCGGTGATGTCGTTGGGCAGGTGGCGTCGGGTCTTCGGCCTCCACTGGTAGATCTGTTCATAGACGCGTACGTCGGCGGCGAGGTCATCGTAGTCCTCGTTGAAACGGGTACCCGCGCGCATGTCGAGCAGGTGCCGAACGGTGCAGCCCTCCCACGAGGTGCCGGCCAGCTCGGGCACGTGCGTGGTGAGCAAGTCCCCGGGCGCGAGCACGCCGCGACCCACCAGCACCCCGCACACCGCGGAGGTGACCGATTTCGATACCGACATCAACAGGTGCGCGGTCTCCGGCGTCATGCCGTTGGCATAGCGCTCCGACACGACCCGGCCCCCATGCAGTACCAGCAACCCGTCGGTGTAGGTCTCATCGAGGAACCGCTGCAGGCCGATCCGGCGCCGTCCCAGCCGTAGCTTGACTCCGTCGAGATCACGTTCTGCTCGCTGCAAGGCCCAGGGGCGTTGATCGCCGCGCGCGATCCGCGCCGTCGGGATCAGATCGCGGACATGCTGAAAACCCCATCGGTTGAACGGCGGGTCCTGCCAGTTGGCCAGGGAGACCAGACGCTCCGGAGGGTACGGAGGCGGCCCAGTCATCAGACCGAGCTCGGAGGCGGTGCGCGGGCGCGGGGGCATCGCGGAACCGTACCGCACCGGTCTACCCTGGACCCATGACCGGCAACCGACACCTTCAGATGACCGTGAACGCCGACGACACCGTGACCGTCACGAACAAGCATGGAACGCAGATCACGGTCGATCAGAACGGTCTCCTCGGGCTATCGCCGCTCGAGCTGCTCCTGGCTTCGCTCGGCAGCTGCAGCGCGGTCGACTTCGCCCTGTTGATGCGCAAGCAACGAGACCCCGTCGAGCCGCTGCGTATCGAGGTCGACGGCGACAAGGAGGACACGCGGATGCAGTGGTTGCGTGTGACCTACCACGTGGAAAGGGAACAGGATCCGATCAAGGTCGAGCGCGCGCGGTCCAAAACCGCGACCGATCTCTGCACGGTGTCGCGCACACTTTCGGACGGCTGTCCCGTGGAGCACGTGATCCTTTGACTGAGATTCTTCACGCGAAGCTGGCCCCTAGCCGCTCTCCGCACACACGGTCTAAGAAGTGGGGCAGTGCAGACCTACCCACGACGGTGAGTCCAGGACTTGACCGCAGCTGCTTCAGGGAGCATGAGATAGCCTTCTCAGGGTAGGACGAGGCCCGCTACGCTCGGCCCCATGACTCACAGATTGCTTCTGGACGTCTCGAGCTTGACGTATCGGGCGTATTTCGCGTTGAAGGACCCCGGCGTGTTCGCCAAGGACGGCCGTCCGGTCGGCGCAGTGCACGGGTATCTCGACATGGTCACCAAGCTGATCGTCGACAGGCGCCCCGACGAGGTCGTGCACGTCTATGACCACGACTGGCGCCCGATCACGCGTACCGACATGTACCCGGGCTACAAGGCCGGCCGGCCGCCCGAGCCCGAGGATCTGACGCCGCAGTTCGCGCTGCTGCGCGAGGTACTCGACCGTACGGGCATGCTCCAGGCCCAGACGGAAGGGTGGGAGGCCGAGGACGCGATCGGAGCCTTCTGTCTGGAGGCCACCGAGCAGGACCGCATCGAGATCGTCAGTGGGGACCGGGACCTGATCCAGTTGGTGCGCGACCCGGTGGTGCGACTGCTGTTCACCGTCCGCGGCGTGTCGGACCTGACCGACTATGACGAAGCCGGCGTGCTCGCGAAATACGGCGTGACGGCGTCGCGCTACGGCGAGTTCGCGATCCTGCGCGGCGATCCCTCCGACGGGCTGCCCGGGGTCCGCGGCGTCGGTGAGAAGACCGCCCGCGACCTGGTGGTGGCGTTCCCGTCGATCGACGCGATGCTCGAGGCCGCCGCCGCAGGCGGCTCCGAGATCAAACCGGCCATCCGGGCCACGCTTCTGGCCTCGCGCGACTACCTCGCCACGATGCAGCGGCTGGTGCCGGTCAATGGCGTGGCACCGCTCAGCCTCTGGGCGGGCGAGCGCGACGACTCGGGCCTGCTCGCCGACGCTGCCGAGCTCGGACTCAGAGGCCCCCTGCAGCGGGTGCTCGCAGCGCTCGATAGTGCCGATGCCGAGTGACTTGAGCCCTTCGGCCTCCCCTCGGTACGAAGGACCGATGGTGGATCCGGCCCGCGGCAGGTATCGTCGCTTGAAGCCGTCGGCGTGTGGCGGCCACCCGGAGGAAACCTCATACGATGGCGATGACCAGCCAAAACATCGGTGCTGCAACCCAGTCGTTGGCGAGTGACGCCTTCGAGGAACTGCTACGCCGCTTCCGCAACGACAACCCGACCTTCCGGATCTCCGATGATGTGATCCGCCGCTACCACCTTGCGACCTCGACGAGAGGCTTCGTGATCCTGTGCGGCCCCAGCGGGACGGGCAAGACCTGGCTCGCCCAGGCGTACGCGACGACGATCGGCGCCCGCCAGAAGCTGGTCGCGGTCGACCCGAGCTGGTCATCCAACGAGGACCTACTCGGCTATCTCTCCCCGCTCGACGGCTTCTACCACCACACGCCGTTCAGCGAGTTCGTCGCAGACTCCGCCCGAGAGTGGAACGCCTCGAACACGGCCGGGCGGGTGGCCCGAGAGTTCCACGTGATCCTGGACGAGATGAACCTCGCGCGCGTCGAGCACTACTTCAGCCGGTTCCTTTCCTCGATGGAGGTCCGTTCGCGCGAGGGCATCGCCCGGTTGGACCTTGCGCCCGGGCACACGGTCGAGCTCACGCCGAACCTGAAGTTCTCGGGCACGGTCAACATCGACGAGACGACGCACGGCTTCGCCGACAAGGTGTATGACCGCGCGCAGATCCTCGAGCTGCCGCTGCC
>JBDUBL010000085.1:0-8461 GCA_040004125.1 Actinomycetota bacterium | reverse complement strand
GTTCAACCGGCCGCAAGCCCCATTGACCCGGGTTGCGTGAATTCCTAGGATCCGGCGGCCCGTGGGTTCGAGTCTCCCCTCTCGCACTCCGGGGTGACCATCGAACGGCAACCCGATCGTCTATGGCAGCCACGCAAGAGCCAGGCCCGTACCGTACTCGGCCAGCTTGTGTGTGACCTGATAGAGGTGCGAGCCATCAACGTTGATCGACCAGATGTTCGCGTTGCCGGAGTTGCTAGCCCCTCGCAGGAACATGAGCTGATCACTGTCGGGCGACCACGTCGGGTGTAGGGAGGATAAGCCGTCGCTCCCTGACGTGAGCTGCCGGACGGCCGAGCCGTCCGGCCGCATCAGGTAGAGCTGGAACAGGCCATCAGTTGCTCGGGTGGCCATCGAGAACGCGATCCACCGCCCGTCTGGCGACCACACCGCATCCCAGATGTCGCCATGGGGACCGATGCGCTTGAAGCTCGATCCATCCGCGCTCGCGACGTACACGGAGTGGATGGTGGTTTGCCAGAAGGACCCCTTCGCGGCTGCCACGGCAACCTTGGTGCCGTCGGGGGACCAGCTGACGGAGTCGTACGAGAACACCACCGCGGTGGTCATCCCCGGCGGCGACAGCCTGGTCCCGCCGCCGCCGTCAACTCCGACGACGAACAAATCCTGCGGCGCGCTGTCGCTGGTCTCTTTCCTGGCGTCGGGTCGGAAGAACAGGAGTTTGGAACCGTCCGGCGAGGACACGACGGGATAGTCGAAGCGAGTACCGGCATGCGTCAGCCGGATAACTCCTCCGCCGTCGGATGAGCGGCGGGAGAAGATGCCCACGGGCGGCGTGGGGTTCCCGGCGTCTCCTGCCGCGGCGGCGATCCTTTTCTCGCCCGCCAACCAAGTTCCTCCCGGCAGCCCGTTCGGGGGCGTGGCTCGAGCTGAGGTTGGCAAGAGGCGATACGCCGATCCGTCCACCTTGAAGATGGCTGCGGTTCCCACGCCGTCGGGGGTGAATGCGAAATCAGCGAAACGCGTCGCATCGGGCGATAGGAGCGCGAAGTCGAGCACCCCCGACCGGATCAAGTGCTCGACGGTCCTGCCGGCGCCGATCCGGTACACGCTCCCGATGTCGGCGCCGGGAACGAAACGAGTGAAAACGATGGCGTGACGGAGGGGCGACGACCCCGGCGCTGCAGTCGTGCCGGTAGCCACAGCGCTCCCGGACCACATCGCGAACGACGCGAGGAGCAGCGCGCAGATCCTGGCCCTGCGCGTCAGCCTCACCCGGGCGACCGATACAGCCCCCTTCGCCGCCCGTGTAACGAACCGCATCTCCGTTGGCGTTCCATCGGGCTCGGTGTGTGGACTCATACTTTGTAGACGCGGGGCAAGCGCGCGGCGCTTAGAAGGGCCCGTCAAAGGAATGCAAGCGCCTGCTTGGAGATGAACCGGATCTGCTCACGTGGTTCCCGGGTCATCCAATCGCGGGGCCTGAGAATCCGCGCTAGCCGGCGATCTGTTCCTCAACGTATGAGGCAAGCTTGTCGAAGGCCATCCCCCACCCGGCCGCACCTGGCGAGTCCGCAGCGGCCGAATCCGGATCTCGTCGTTCTCACGACGCGCCTGCGGGTCGGTTCCCGGTGGTGCGAGTTGCTTCATCCTAGTTCTCAAACACAACAAGCCGTACCACTTGCTCTCACCGCTGACGTCGTTTGACCTGTTCATCGAAGCCAAGATCACCCATGTATGAGCGTCGATGCAGTCGCCCAAGCCCAAGGCGCTGCTGGACTCTGGTTCAGCCGACGAGGGCTCGAGCGCCGCGCTTGGCCAGCTGGTCCGCGACGATGTTGCGCTGGATCTCGCTCGTGCCTTCCCAGATGCGATCGACCCGCACCTCGCGCCAGAAGCGCTCGGCAACGTTTTCCCGCATGTAGCCGCGACCTCCGAAGATCTGCACCGCGCGATCGGCGACGCGCCCGGCCATCTCGCTCGCGTACAGCTTCGCCATCGAGCACTGCGCGTGCTGGATCTTGACGTCGACGCCGGCATCGATGTTCTCGGCCAGGCGGTAGGTCATGAGACGCGCGCCCCAGAGTTCGGTCAGCGAGTCGGCCAGCATGTGGCTGATCGCCTGATTCTCGATGATCGGCCTGCCGAACTGCACGCGCTGCAGGGCGAACGCGGTGGCCTCGTCGATCAGCCGCTCGGCCGCGCCACAACACCGTGCGGCGATCATCAGCCGCTCGTAGCGGAACCACGCGTAGGTGAACGACATGCCGTCGCCCTCCGCGCCGATCAGATGCGACGCCGGCACGCGCACGTCGTCGAACGCCACGATCGCGTGCGTGTCGGGATAGGTGTGCGTGTACCGCGGCTCGGCGACCAGGCGCACGCCGGGCGTGCCCTTGTCGACCACGAACATCGCATGCTCGCCGTCGTGCTCCCCACCCACCAGCTTGGCCTGGAAGAAGAGGTGATCGGCCCGGTTGTACGAGGTGACGTGCATCTTCTCCCCGGCCAGCACGTACTCGTCTCCATCGCGGCGGGCAGTGGCCTCGATGGCATCCACATCCGAGCCCGCGCCGGCCTCCGTGATCGCGTAGCACTCGACGCGCTCGCCGCGGATCGTCGGCATGAGCCAGATGTCGATCTGCTCGGCGCTCATGACCGCCGGCGCCCAGGCCGCCGGCGTGTGCACGCACCAACCGAGCGCGTTCGTGACACGTCCGATCTGCTCGGAGACGAGGACCTGCTGCAGCATGGTGAACCCGCCGCCGCCAAGGTCCGTCGGCAGGTTCATCGCCGACAGACCCAGCTCGTGGGCCAGCCGTTCGTGCCGGTCGTGGTCCTCGCCCGGGATCATGCCGCCGTGTTCCTCGGCATGCTGCTCCCAGGGGATCAGCTCCTCGTCGACGAACCGGCGCGCGCTGTCCTGGATCTCACGGTCGTGGGCCGAAAGCGGGTAGGTGGTCATCGCGGGAGGATACGTCGGGTCGAAGCCCGGCCGTCAGCCGGCGAGTGCCGCGGACGCGGCGGCCAGGATCTGCTTCCGATCGAATTCCTCGGGCATGTCCGAGCGCTGGTGACCCGCAACGATCGTGACGTCGCGCGCGGGGCACGTGAACGCGGTCGTTCCCCAGTAGCCGCCGTGACCCCACCAGGTCTCGCCGCCGATCCGGGCCCGGAAAAGGTACATGCCGGCTTTCGCGGGATCGTCATCCAACGGCGTTCCCTCGGCCTGCGGGATCCCTTCGAGGGTCGTGGTCATCGTCCCGAGCGTCGCCGGATCGCGGAACACCCCACCCTGGAAAAGACCTCGGAAGAACCGGGCGAGGTCGGCGCACGTCGACATCAGACCACCGCCACCGTAGAGGTCCACCGACGCGTCCATGTCGGCGACGTCCAGCGGTCCCTCGTACTGATGCGACAAGGGGGCCAGATCGGCGGGCTCGGGCTCGATCGTTTCCTGCCACGTGTGCGTCAAGCCGAGGCGGTCGTAGCCGACCAGCTCGCGGATCGCGCCGCCCATCACCTGCCCGGTCGTGCGCTCGATGATCTCGCCAACAAGGCACGCGCCGGTGTCGGAGTATCCGAATACCGTGCCGGGCGCGCCGTAGGGCTTCCCATGCGCCATCGCAAACGCCACCTGCTCGAACCGGGTCCACCGGCGGCCGGGGTCCCTCGCCACTTCCGCCGTGAAGCCACCGAGGATCGAGGGATCGTAGGCGTCGGCCGCGAAGTCGTAGATGCCGCTCGTGTGCGTCAAGAGGTGACGCAGCGTCATCGCGCCCGTGTCGTACCCGCCGTCGCGCAGCAGCTCGTCGTAGTGTCCGGCGAGCAACGTCGAGACCGTGTCGTCAAGCGAGAGGTGTCCGTCTTCGACGAGCCGGAGCGTGGCCGCGGCAACGAACGGCTTGGTCACGCTCGCGATCCGGAACCGCGCACCGGGCGCGATCCGCGTATCCGTTGCGAGATCGGCGACGCCCGCCGCGACCTCCATGTCTACGTCCGGCGTCAGCACGCACAAGAGGCGTGCGGGCATCGTCGGCCACGCCGCGACATCGCCGTCGACCAGCGCCTGGAGGCGATCGCGCAGCGTCACGCGGATGTGGGCGCCAACCCCGTCCAGGGTCGCGCGCGCTCGAGCGCGGCGCCGATGCGGAACGCGGTGACGTCGTCGTAGGTGCGGCCCACGATCTGGATGCCCGTGGGTACGCCGTTGGACGGCGCGATACCGCTCGGCACCGCCAGCACGGGGCAGGCCGAGAACAGGTTGAACGGCGTCGTCATGTAGCAGGTGAACTGCCGGTCGTTCGGACCGCCGCCATCGAACAACTGCCCGATGAGGCTGTCACCAGCCGGGATGCCGGTGACCGCCCAGGTTGGACAGATCAGCCCTTCGTACGTCTCGTACAGCTCACCGAGCGGAGCCCACAGCTCCCCTTCCATGTCGAGGCCGTGCAGGAACGCGCCGGGCTCAGCCATCAGGGCGCGAACATCGTCGGCCCAGGCCATCGCGTAGTCCGTCACGAGGTCGGGCGCCGCGTCGCACACCTCCGCGATGTGGGCCCCGAAGATCGCCGCGAAGTGTCTGCGCGCCGCCGTCATGATCCGGTCCAGCGACCAGGGAAGCTTGACCTCCTCAACGATCGCGCCGGCGGTCTCGAGCGCCTGCGCCGCTGCCCGCGTGTTCGCGGCGACTTCGTCGTCGATCTCCCAGGCACCGAGGTCGACCGACAACGCGATCCGCATCCCCTCGATACCCTCGAGCTCCGACGGGATCTCGAGCTTCGGACGCAACGACGTCATGTCGAGCGGATGCGGGCCCGCGAGCACGTTGTGGAACAGCGCAGCGTCGGCGATCGTTCGCGCCATCGCGCCGTCGTGGCAGTAGCGATCGAGATTGAAGGGCGGATACGTCGGCACGCGCCCGTGCGGTGCTTTGAACCCGACGACGCCGTTGATCGACGCCGGGATCCGGATCGAGCCGCCGATGTCCGAACCACTCGCCAGCATCGACGTCCCACTCGCAAGCGAAGCCCCCGACCCGCCGCTGGACCCGCCGACGGCCACGTCGGGGTTCCACGGGTTCCTCGTGATGCCCCACAACGTGGAGTGTGTGTAGCCGGCGCAGCTGAACTCGGGCGTGGTGGTGCGCGCGTGCACGACGGCGCCCGCGGCGAAGATGCGCTCGGGCACCGGCGCCGTGTGCTCGGCGATCTCATCGACCGCCAGCGAGCCGTAGCGCATCCGCCAGCCAGCGACGGGCATCTCCTCCTTCAGAGCGACCGGCAGCCCTTCGAGCGGTCGGATCGCTTCGCCACGCTGATACCGGGTCTCGGACTCGCGCGCCGCCTGGTCGGCGGGGCCGGCGAGTTGCTCGGTCAACGCGTTCACGGTCGGCTCGACGACGTGCGCGCGCCCTCGGACCGAGGCGAGCAGCTCGACAGGCGACAGCTCCTTGGCCCGCATGCGGGCCAAGGATTCGGTGGCGGTCAGTTCCCACGGTTCGGTCATGCGATGAACTCTAGGCGGTCGCGGTGGGCCGCCACCTGCGCCAAGATGTCGAGGTCCGGAGTGTGGTCACGGTCGGGCTCCTGCACCTCGACCCGTTCGCCGAACAGCTCGCCGCTCAGGTAGCGCTGCCCGGTGTCGGGTACCACGGTGACGAACCGCCGTAGCTCGGGGTGCTTGGCGGCGACCTTCAGCGCGGCGACGACGTTCATGCCCGAGGACGGGCCGCAGAGCAGGCCCTCCTCGCGGGCCATCCTCCGCGCCATCTCGAGCGCCTCGGCGGTGCTCACGGTCACGATCCCGTCCATCGCGGCAAGATCGAGGTTCCGCGGGATGATGCCGTCGCCGATACCCGGCACGCCGTGGGTCCCCCACCGTTGTTCGCTGATCAACGGGCACTCGGCGGGTTCGACCGCGAAGGACACCACGTGGGGAGCCCGCTCCTTGAGCACGTGGGTCACCCCCGTGATCCAGCCGCCGGTGCCCTGCGCGGCCACGACGGCGTCGACGCGGCCGCCGAGCTGTTCCCAGATCTCGAGCCCGCTGGCCTCCTGCGCCTCCGGGTTGTCGGGGTTCTCGAACTCCCCCGGGAAGAAGTAGGCATCGGGGTCCTCGGCCACGATGCGTCGCATCTCGGCCAACGCCAGGTCGATGTCCGTACCCGCGCCGGGCGTCAGCACCAACCGGGCGCCGTAGGCCTCGATCATGCGCTTGCGCTCCTGGCTCATCCCCTGCGGCATCACGATCGTGCACGCATAGCCTTTGATCGCTGCCGCGGCCGAGCAGGCGATCCCCGCGTTACCGGTGGAGCATTCGATGATCGTCATGCCCGGCCGCAGACGGCCCTCCGTCTCGGCCTTGCCCAGCATGTGCGTATAGATCCGATCCTTGACCGAGCCGGTCGGCCCGTACCACTCCACCTTGGCGAACAGCTCGAGGTCGGGCGCGACCCGGCGTAGACGAATCAGCGGCGTCTTCCCGACCGCGGCCAGCATCGAGTCCACCGGCCGCGAGTTGGCGTCCCACGCGATCGTCACGACGTCTGCACCCCTTTCATCCGGCAACCCGCCGTTCGAGATAGCCGAGCTGACGCGAAACTGCGGCCGCAGCCTCTGCCGTCAGCACGCCCAGACGCGGGATGTCCACGGCGTGCAGGCGGAACGCCGGCCCCGAGACACCGAGCGCCGCGATCACTCGCCCATCGGCCTGGCGCACCGGCGCCGCGACGGCGTTGAGCCCGTCCTCGAACTCCTCGACCGCCTGCGCATAGCCGCGCGTGCGCACCGCAACGAGCTCCTCACGCAGCGTCGAGGGCTCGGTGACGGTGTGGGGTGTGAACGTTTCGAGCGGCCCGGCGAGCACGCGATCGCGGTCGGCGTCATCGGCCCACGCGAGCAGCACCTTGCCGTTGGACGTGCAGTGCATAGGCGTGCGTTTGCCCACCCAGCTCACGGTGACGATCGAGCGCGTGCCCGAGATCTGATCCACGTACACGATGTCGTCGCCGCTGCGCACACCGAGGTTGGTCGCTTCGAGCGCTCGCTCGGCGAGCGTCTCGAGGATCGGCCGGGCGAGACGCACGAGGTCGAGCCCGCTCATCGCCGCGCCGGCGAGCCGCACGAGCCCGAACCCGATCCGGTACCGCTCGGTGACGGGGTCGCGTTCCAGCAGGCCGCGTTCCGCCAGCACCGCCGCCAGGCGCGAGGCGGTCGCCTTGTGCACCCCGAGTTGGCGGCCCAGCTCGCTGACGCCGAGTTCACAGGCGTCGGCGACCAGTTCGAGCGCGGTCAACGCTCGATTCACCGACTGCAGCGAACCGCCTGCCTCGTCGCGCACCTGGCAACCCCCATCTCGATAAGAGTTGCATCGTAGTGTTGGCAGGGCTGCCGAGTCGAATCTTCCGTTGCGCGCAGCGCATCTTGACGTTGCCGGACGCGGGCGGTTCGGCAAGACTGCGCCGCGGGAGGGCGGATGGCCGAGGATCCACAACGCTATTGGCGCAGCGCCGAGCCGAAGGACGCCTACGAGGTCGTCATCGTCGGCGGCGGCGGCCACGGGCTGGCGACCGCCTATTACCTGGCCAAGAACCACGGCATCACCGACGTGTGCATCGTCGAGAAGGGCTGGCTCGCGGGCGGCAACGTCGCCCGCAACACGACGGTCATCCGATCGAACTACCTCTGGGATGCGTCGGCCGCGATCTATGAGCACTCCCTCACGCTCTGGGAGGGACTCGAGGAGGACCTCAGCTGGGATCTGCAGTTCGACCAGAAGGGCGTCCTCAACGTCCTGCATCACATCGGCGAGGTCCGCAACTCGAACCGCCGCGTCGAGGCCAACCACCTGCAGGGGATCGACGCCGAGATGCTCGACGCAAAGCAGGTGAAGGAGTTCTGCCCGATCATCAACATCTCACCGGACGTGCGGTACCCGGTGATCGGCGGTGCGTTGCAGCGCCGTGGTGGCACCGCCCGCCACGACCGGATCGCCTGGGCCCTGGCGACCCGTGCCAGCGAGCGCGGCGTCGACATCGTCGAGCACTGCGAGGTCAACGGCTTCCTTCGCGGCCCAGGTGGGTCGGTGACCGGCGTCGAGACGACGCGTGGCCAGATCCGTGCGAAGAAGGTGGCGCTGGTCGCCGCCGGACACACGAGCGTGCTCGCGTCGATGGTCGGCCTGCGTCTGCCGGTACAGTCCCACCCGCTGCAGGCGCTCGTCAGCGTGCTCTATCAGCCTGTCCTTGACTGCGTCGTGATGTCCAACGCCGTGCATGTGTACGTGTCGCAGGCCGACAAGGGCGAGTTCGTGATGGGCGCCGGCATCGACAGCTACAACGGGTACGGCCAGCGGGGCTCGTTCCACGTGATCGAGCACCAGATGGCCGCGGCCGTCGAATTGTTCCCGGTCTTCCAGCACGCGGCGCTGCTGCGCACGTGGGGCGGGATCGTCGACATCT
>JBDUBL010000084.1:0-8519 GCA_040004125.1 Actinomycetota bacterium | reverse complement strand
CGGGGTCGAGGCCTACGTCGCGCCGGGCTCGCGGTTCGACCGCAACCCCGGCGAGCGCGAGGAGAAGTACTACCACCTCACCCTGCTGGCCCGAAACGAGATCGGGTATCGCAACCTCCTCAAGCTCGTGTCGCAGGCCTATCTCGAGGGCTTCTATCACCGGCCACGGATGGACAAGCAACTTCTGGCCGAGCACGCAGCCGGGATCCTGTGCCTGTCGGGATGTCTGTCCTCGGAGATCGGCGTGCAGTTGCTCGCGGGCCAGCACGAGCGGGCGCTCGCCGTCGCCGGGGAGTACCGCGAGATCTTCGGGCCCGACGGCTACTTCATCGAGCTCCAGGATCATGGGCTTCCCGATCAGCGCACGATCCTGCCCAAGCAGGTGCAGCTCGCTCGCGAGCTCGGCGTGCCAGTGGTGGCGACCAACGACCTGCACTACACGCGCCCCGAGGACGCCAAGCCGCACGACGTGCTCCTGTGCATCCAGCAACAGAAGCTGCAGTCCGATCCCAAGCGTCTGAAGTTCGACTCCGAGGACTTCTACCTCAAGAGCGCGGCGGAGATGCGCCGCGTGTTCGCGGAGCTGCCGGAGGCCTGCGACGTGACCCTGGAGATCGCCGAGCGCATCGAGCTGCTCCCGGAGCTCGAACGCGTGCTCGTCGACGGGCAGACGGAGTACCGGCTGCCCCGGTTCGAGACGCCTGCGGGCGAGCCGCTTGACAGCTATCTACGGGAGCTCGTCGAGCACGGGGCCAACGGCCGGTACGGGAAGCCGTTGCCCGCAGCGGTCGTGGAGCGGATCGACCACGAGCTGTCGATCATCTCCAAGATGGGGTTCTCGGGGTACTTCCTGATCGTGTGGGACCTGATCCGGTTCGCGCGCGAGCAGGGGATCCGCGTCGGCCCGGGCCGGGGTTCGGCGGCGGGTTCGGTCGTGTCGTATGCACTGCGGATCACGGACCTCGATCCGTTGCGCTACGGGCTGTTGTTCGAGCGCTTCCTCAACCCCGACCGTGCCGAGATGCCCGACATCGACATGGACTTCGACGAGCGTCGGCGCGATGAAGTGATCCGCTATGCGACCGAGAAGTACGGTGCCGATCACGTGGCCCAGATCGTCACGTTCCAGACGATCAAGGGCAAGCAGGGCATCCGCGACGCCGCGCGCGTGCTCGGGTTCCCACCACGGGTCGGCGACGAGCTCTGCAAGATGTACCCCCCGGCGATCATGGGTCGCGACGAACCGATCGACTCGGCCCTGCAGACGAGCGCCGAACTTCGCGACGCCTACGAGCGGCAGCCTGAGGCCAAGGAGATCATCGACACCGCTCGCGCCCTCGAAGGACTGCGCCGTGAGGACTCGGTACACGCGGCCGGCGTCGTGATCGGGGACCGCCCGCTGGTCGAGTACCTGCCGCTGAAGCTCACCAAGGACTCGCGCGACGACGCGAAGAAGATGGTGACGCAGTTCGACATGAACGGCGTGGCGCAGCTCGGGCTGCTGAAGATGGACTTCCTGGGGTTACGCAACCTCTCGGTCATCACCGAGACGCTTCGCCATCTCCAGACCCGCGGCGTCGAGCTCGACATCGACCACGTCCCGCTGGACGACGACGACACCTACGCGATGCTCCGACGCGGCGACACGATCGGTGTGTTCCAGATGGAATCACTGGGCGTGAAGAACCTGATCAAGCTGCTCGAGCCCGATCGGTTCGAAGACCTGATGGCGTGCGTCGCGCTGTACCGGCCAGGTCTGCTGTCGATGGGTCAACACACGGAGTACGCCGAGCGCAAGCACGGTCGGAAGAAGGTGACCTATCCGCATCCGGACCTCGAGCCCGTGCTCAAGGACACCTACGGCATCATCGTGTATCAGGAGCAGGTGATGCAGACCGCCGTGGTCTTCGCCGGATTCTCGATGGGCGAGGCCGACACGCTGCGCAAGGTCATGGGCAAGAAGATCCGCGAGAAGGTCGCCGCGGAGCGCGAGAAGTTCGTGCGGGGCGCGGTGGCGCTGGGGCGTGATCAGCGGGCAGCCGAAAGCATCTTCGAGTACGTCGAGCCCTTCGCGGACTACGGCTTCAATGCCTCCCACGCGTGCGCGTATGGCTACGTCGCCTACCAGACGGCGTATCTCATGGCGCATCACCCGGTGGAGTACATGGCGGCGATCCTCACGTCGGTCAAGGACGACAAGGATCGCAAGCCCTACTACCTGTACGCATGCCGGGGGATGGGCATCGAGGTGCTGCCGCCCGACGTCAACGAGTCCGACATGGACTTCGCGCCGGCGCCCGGCGACCGGCGCGCGATCCGCTACGGGCTTTCGGCGGTGCGCAACGTCGGCGGTGGGGTGGTCGCTGGCATCCTCGAGGCGCGCGCCTCCGGGGGCACGTTCACCTCCTTTGCCGACTTCTGCCGACGCGTCGAGCCGACGTCGCTGACCAAGCGCGTGCTCGAGTCGCTGATCTTCGCGGGGGCCTTCGGATCCCTGGGTCACACGAGGGGCGGCATGTTGCAACAGGTGGGCGAGCAGCCCGCCTTCGAGCGGGTGTCGGCGCCGATCCTTGCCGAGCGCAAGGCCGAGGCGGCCGGGCAGTTCTCGCTGTTCGGCGGTGGCGAGGAGGGCATCGCCGAGGTCGACGAGTCGGCACTCGATGGGGAGGAGCTCGACAAACGCCTGCTGCTGTCCAAAGAGAAGGAGATGCTCGGTCAGTTCGTGACCGACCATCCGCTGCTCGGCGTCGAGGACCAGCTCAAGGCGCAGTCGACGTGTCAGATCACGGATCTCGAACAACGCGACGACGGTGAGTTGGTCGTGCTCGGCGGCATCATCGGGACCTTGGCGCGCAAGTTCACCAAGCGCGGGGAGCCTTACGCGCAGTTCCGCCTCGAGAGCCTCACCGGCGGGGTCGAGGTCGTCGCGTTCCCGAGCGTCTTCGAGGCGGTGCCGGAGCTGTTCGAGGCCGACCGGATCATCCTGGTGACCGGCCGGATCGACCGCAGGGGACGTGAGCTGCAGATCCGCTCGAGCGAGGTTCGCGAACCGACGCTGGTGGCGGGCACGTCCGGCCCGGGTGTGCTCGTCGTGGACCTACCCGCGGCGGTGTGCTCGCCTGGGGTGCTGCACAAGCTCAAGACGCTGCTCGAGAGCTCGCCCGGGGAGGTCCCCGTCCGGTTGCGCTTCCTGTCCTCCCAGGGGGTGCAGCCCTTGTCGCTCGGTGCCTTCACCGTGAGTAGCCAGGGCTCCCTGCTCGATGAGCTTCGGCACCTTCTCGGGCCCGCTGCCGCGCGGCTCGAGCACGAGTCGGTCTGAGCGACCGGTATCGTTCGCGCGTGCCCTTCACGCTCCTTCCCGCGATCGACCTGCTTGCCGGCAGGCTCGGCGTGTTCACGCCTGCCGGCCCGGAGCCGCTCGATGCCTTCGGCGGCGACCCACTCCGAGCGGCGGGTGCCTACCTCGAGGCCGGCGCAGGCTGGCTACATGTGGTCGACATGGATCTCGCGTTCACGGGGACCGCAACGAACCTCGGGAGCCTGCGAACCATCGCGGACCTGCCGGCGGTTCGCGTACAGGCCAGCGGTGGCATCCGGACCTGGCAGGAGGTCGGTGCCTTCCTGGCGGCGGGCGCGGTCCGGGTCGTCGTGTCGTCGGCCGCGTTGGTCGATGAGCACGCGGTCACCGAGATCATCGCGAACGCGCGACCGGGCGAGGTGCTGTTCGGGATCGAGGTGGACGACGGACGGATCCGTCCGCGCGGCACCGAGACGGTGGACCTCGACCTTCTGTCGACGCTCGGGTGGCTCCGCGCGATCGGTGCGCCCGGGTTCCTCGTCACCGCCGTCGGGCGAGTGGGCATGCGGGTGGGCCCTGACACCGAGCTCCTGCGACGCGTCGTTCGATCCGGTGTGCCGGTGCTGGCGGCCGGCGGCGTCCGATCGCTGGAGGACCTCGTGGCGGTTCGTGCGGCAGGCGCCCACGGGGCGGTCGTCGGGCGAGCCGCACTCGAGGGGTCGCTCGATCTCGCCCGGGCGATCGCGTGGGCAGCCGTGTAGCCGTGTCGAGGCGGGCCCATCGGTACACTGCCCGCCCCATGGGCTTCTTGACGGAATTCGTCGCCGAGCGCCGCCGCACGCTCGCCGTGCGGCCGCTCGCCCACGACGCGCTGGCGGCCGCAGCGGCGACCGCGCCCGAAGCGCGCAACCTCGCCTGGACCCTCCGCGGCTACGCCGAGGAAGACGGCGTCGCCGTGATCGCCGAGGTCAAGCGCGCATCGCCCTCGGCCGGTATGATCGCCGCCGACGCAGACCCGATCGTCCAGGCGACGAGCTATGACGTGGCCGGCGCCGCCGTGATCTCGGTGCTGACCGAACCGTTGCACTTCGGCGGCTCGATGGACGACCTGCGCGTCGTGCGGGCAGCCGTCGAACACCCGGTCTTGCGCAAGGATTTCCTGGTGCACCCCGACGAGGTGCTCGAGGCTCGCGCCGCCGGTGCGGACTCGGTGCTCCTGATCGCGTCGTGCCTGTCCGACGACGAGCTCGTCCTGATGCTCGCCAGGGCGCGGGACCTCGGCATGGAGCCGCTCGTCGAAACCCACAGCGATCGCGACCTCGACCGGGCATTGGCCACGGACGCCGAGGTGATCGGTGTCAACGCCCGCGACCTCGAGACGCTCGTGGTCGATGTGCCGACGGCGCTCCTGCGGCTGGCGCGCATCGATGCGGGCCGCGTGGCCGTCTTGGAAAGCGGCATCCGCACGCGCTCCGACGTGTCGGCGGCGGTTGCGGCGGGCGCGTCTGCCATCCTGGTGGGCGAGACCTTGATGCGTGCCGCCGACCCCGGCGCGACGCTGCGCGAGCTGATCCATGGGAAGGAGACGGCGTGAGCACGGACGCAACGATGCTTCCCGACGCGCACGGCCGATTCGGTGCCTACGGCGGGCGCTACGCCCCCGAGGTGCTGATCCCCGCGCTGGAGGAGCTCGCGGCCGCCTGGGCGACCCTGCGCGACGATCCCGGATTTCGCAGTGAGCTCGGCGCGCTACTCGCCGACTTCGTCGGTCGTCCCACGCCGATCACGTATGCCGCCCGCCTGTCCGAAGAACTCGGCCAGCTCATCTGGCTCAAGCGCGAGGACCTCGCCCACACTGGTGCGCACAAGATCAACAACGCGCTCGGGCAGGTGCTCCTCGCGCGACACCTCGGCAAGGAACGGATCATCGCCGAGACCGGGGCTGGTCAGCACGGTGTGGCGACCGCCACCGCATGCGCACTCTTCGGTTTCCCGTGCGTCGTCTTCATGGGGGAGGAGGACATGCGCCGCCAGGCCCCCAACGTCGCGCGCATGCAGCTCCTCGGAGCGGAGGTCCGCCCGGTGTCGGCGGGGACCCGCACCCTGAAGGAGGCGGTGAACGAGGCGATGCGCGACTGGGCGACTTCGGTGCGCACGACCCATTACGTGATCGGATCCGTGGTGGGGCCGCACCCGTTCCCGATGCTCGTGCGCGACCTGCAACGTGTGATCGGCGACGAGGCGCGCGCGCAATACGCCGATCGGCTCGGCCTCGACCCGCAGTACGTCCTGGCATGCGTCGGCGGCGGGTCCAACGCGATCGGTATGTTCACCGCCTTCGTCGGTGCGCCGGACGTCGAGCTCGTCGGTGTCGAGGCGGGCGGTACCGGCTCGGAACTCGGCGCGCACTGCGCGTCGCTGACCCAGGGGCAACCGGGCGTCCTGCACGGCGCGTTGAGCTACCTGTTGCAGGACCCCGACGGGCAGGTCATCGAGACCCATTCGATCTCTGCCGGGCTGGACTATCCGGGGGTCGGCCCCGAGCACGCGTACCTGCAGGACGCCGGTCTCGCCCGATACGTGAGCGCGACCGACGATGAGGCGCTCGCCGGATTCCAGCTGCTCGCACGAACCGAGGGAATCCTGCCGGCGCTGGAACCGTCGCACGTGATCGGCTGGCTCGCTCGCCGCGAACTTCCCGCGGGCTCCCGGATCCTGGTCTGCCTGTCGGGCCGCGGCGACAAGGACCTCGACACGGTCCGGGCCGCGCTCGGGGTCGTGTAGATGGGGAGGCTGGAGGGCCGGCTTCGCGCGGTGCGTGATCGCGGAGACAAGGCGTTCGTCCCCTACGTAACGGGCGGGTATCCGGGCGTCGACGCGGCGCTGCTGCGAGAGCTTTCGGCGATCGGCGCCGACGCGATCGAGGTCGGCATCCCGCACTCGGATCCGATCATCGACGGCGGCGTGGTCCAGGAAGCCTCCCGAGTTGCATTGGCGTCGGGCACGCACCCTCGCGACGTGCTCGCCATGATCGCCGAAGCCAACGTGGATGTGCCCGTCGCCGTCATGACGTATGCGAACATCGTGACGCGGCCCGGGCTCGCCACGTTCTGCGACGAGGCTGCGGGCGCCGGCGTCTCGGGGTTGATCGTCCCGGACCTTCCGGTGGACGAGGCGGCCGAGCTCGATGCGCTCGCCGTGGCGAGCGGCATCGACATGGTGCTGCTCGCGGCGCCGGGGACCGCATCGTCTCGGTACGCGGCGATCGGCGCCGCGTCGCACGGGTTCGTCTACTGCGTGGCAACCTACGGTGTGACTGGTGCCCGACAGAAACTGTCGAGCACGGCTCGCGAGGTGGTCGACGCGATGCGGGGGCATACGGACCTACCCCTGCTGGCCGGGGTCGGGATCGCCACGCCCGAGCACGCGGCGGCGGCATGCGGTTTCGCCGACGGGGTGATCGTCGGCTCTGCGCTGATGGCGCGTTTGCTCGAGGGCGATCGGAGCGGGCTGATCGAGCTCGCGTCCTCGTTCCGAGCCGCGAGGGCGCCGACCGGAGCCTGAGGGTCGCGAGATGCGAGTCGTCGAGGCCGACGAGCTGCGTGGTGCTCTGTCGATGACCGCGGCGATCGATGCGCTCGAGCGAGCGTTCGGCCGGGAGGATCCGTCGCTCGCCTCACCGATGCGCACGACGATGGCGACGGCGACGGGCACGTTACTGACGATGCCGGCAGCCGGCGACGCCGGCGTCGGGGTGAAGCTCGTCACCCTATCGGAGTTCAACCCGCAGAAGGGCCTGCCGTTCGTGCAGGCGACCTATGTCTTGTTCGATGCGGAGACCCAGCGGCCTCAGGCTGTGATCGACGGCACCGAGCTGACCGCGTTGCGCACCGCGGCGGTCAGCGGCCTCGCGACCAGGTTCCTCGCACGGGCCGACGCATCCCGCCTCGTGATCTTCGGCGCGGGCGTGCAGGCAACGGCGCATCTGGAGGCGATGTGCGCGGTGCGTCCGGTCCAGCAGGTCGTCGTCGTGTCGCGCGGAGCCGCGCGAGCGCAGACGCTGGTTGACCACGTCCGTTCGTTGGGCCTCGTGGGCCGGGTCGGTGCGCCGGCCGATGTCGCCGAGGCAGACCTCGTCTGCACGTGCACCACCTCTGCGGTGTCGGTCTTCCGTGGTGAGGATCTTGCCGCAGGCGTCCACGTGAACGCGGTCGGCGCCTCTCTTCCGGATCGTCGCGAACTCGACACAGAGGCGATCCGACGCGCCAAGGTGGTCGTCGAAACGCGCCGCGAAGCGATGGCCGAGGCGGGGGAGCTGCTGATGGCGATCGCCGACGGCGCGATCGACGCCGGCCACGTGCTCGCCGACCTGACGGAGCTGGTCAACGGCGTCGGCGTCCGCACAGACCAGTCAGACATCAGTGTCTTCAAGTCGGTGGGGATGGGCTTCGAAGACCTGGTGGTGGCGCGAGCGGCGCTCGACGCCCTGGCGTGATCGAGAGCCATCGCAGGGGCGATCTGGTGCCGGGAGCGGGGGTCGAACCCGCACGCCCTTTCGGACACGGGATTTTGAGTCCCCTCACCCACGTCCTGCGAGGGACTGTCTGAGCCTGTCCGGTCGCGTTTCTGCTGGTCAACAGGAGTCGGTGGTCCGGTCTCGTTCTGACTTGGCCGTCGTCTTGCTGCCAAGAGTGGCAGCAACGGTGGCAGCAAGGATGCCGTCGGGAATGACTCTTGGGCGCCTTACCCCCCGGGTCAGCCGACGAGGCTGACGACGAGCGCGACGGCCAAAGCCACCAGCAGCACCAACACTGCTGCGAGCATCACCTTTGCCCATGGCCGCAGCGGCAGATCTCCGTCCACCGTGACAACGACCCACTGCCGAAACGACGCCGCGACAACGACGATGGCGGCGAGCAGGCTGAGCGCCGCGGACCACTGCTCCGAGCTCACTGTCGCCAACCTTGCCATGTCCGCCCCCCGTACTATCTTCGCGGGCGGGCCTAGGGTAGCTCCCCGACGCGCCGGCCGATCCAGGACTGCAGCAGGGCTTCGCGACGTGCCTGCGGCCACGTCAGCACGCCCTGAAGCTCTCGGAGCGCAGCGGGGCCGAGGGCAGCGAGGTCGTTTGCGGAGTTCGCGGACTTCGTCAATGAGGTTAGCCACTGGTTCGTTCCTGGATGATCGTCAGCTGCCAAAGAGTTTCGTTTGGAGCTTATTC
>JBDUBL010000083.1:0-8538 GCA_040004125.1 Actinomycetota bacterium | reverse complement strand
GGCTTCGGCGACCGCCGCAAGGCCATGCTGCAGGACATCGCGATCCTCACCGGCGGACAGGTGATCTCCGAGGAGGTCGGCCTGAAGCTCGAGAACGTGACGACCGAGCTGATGGGTCACGCGCGCAAGGTCGTCGTGACCAAGGACGACACCACGATCATCGAGGGTGCCGGTTCCCACGACGACGTCGCGGGCCGCATCAACCAGATCAAGGCCGAGATCGAGAACACGGACTCTTCATGGGACAAGGAGAAGTTGCAGGAGCGGCTTGCGAAGCTCTCCGGCGGCGTATCCGTGATCAAGGTCGGCGCGGCCACCGAGGTCGAGCTCAAGGAGAAGAAGCACCGCATCGAGGACGCCGTCTCGGCGACCCGCGCGGCGGTGGAAGAGGGCATCGTCCCGGGCGGCGGCGTCACGCTGATCCGTGCCGAGGCTGCGCTCGACAAGCTCGACCTGGACGGCGACGAGGCCACCGGCGCGAAGATCGTTCGCGGCGCGCTGGCCGAGCCGACCCGACGCATCGCCCACAACGCGGGCTACGAGGGAGCGGTCATCGTGTCCCAGACGCGTACCGAGGGCGACGGCCGCGGCTTCAACGCCGCGACCGGCGAGTGGGTCGACATGATGAAGGCGGGCATCGTCGATCCGACGAAGGTGACGCGCTCCGCGCTGCAGAACGCCGCATCGATCGCCGCCATCGTGCTGACGGTCGAGTCCGCGGTGATCGAGAAGCCGGAGGACGACGAGCCCGAGGCCGGCGGCCACGGGCACGCGCACTGAGACCGCAAGCTACCCAGCTCGCGGAAACCGCAGAGGCGGGGTCTTCGGACCCCGCTTTTGCGTATCCAGGTAGGGTCGGGCATCGACCGGAGGAGGGGAAATGAAGATCGTGAAAGCGATCGCGTTGGTTTCGATCGGCGCGCTGGTGACCCTGGGTATCAACGCGGCGATCGCGGGACCCAACGGCGGGAGCGCCACCGGAAAGGGCGTCACACAGGTCAAGACGAAATACGGCGAGATCCTCGTCGGGACGTTCAGCGGGTGGACCGACGTCACCACGATGTCCATAACCGTCCCGGCCGGCACGAAGGCGATCATCGATGTTCGCTTCGACGCCTACGGCTACTGCAACGGAGATGTGTCAACCGCCGGATCGTGCAGGCTGCGGATCCTGGTCGGCGGGAAGGTCGCCAAACCCGTCACCGCGAACTGGATCGCCCTGCAAGACGCGAGCAACGGCAATAGCGAAGAGGGTCAATGGATGATCGAGCGCTCGACGCCGATCCTCGGGCCCGGGACGTACAAGATCAAGATCCAGCACGCTGCGATCGGCGACCCAAGCACCTACTTCGGCATCCAGGCCTGGCACGCGATCGCCGAACGCATCGCGGCCTGAGTGCTAGCGCCGCACGCGTTCCACCGTGAGGGTCCAGGGGTTCAGGTCGAACCCGACGGTGCAGCACCCGGAGTCGTCGATGCGCACCTGGATCTGGATCGTGTGCGTGCCGGCGCCGACGCCCTTGGCCCACTCCATCGCGTGGGCCTCATATTGGGTCGACTCGGTGTTCGTGTTGTTGTTGTCGAACGAGACCTCCCCGGGCGCCGCCGGGGTGCCGTCGATCAGCGCCTGGATGTAGCACGAGTCCGAGCCGCCCCCAGCGCCGCCGTAGCAGGCCGTGGCGGCCGAGAACCGAACCAGGAGCAACGCCTTCTGCCCGGCCGGGACGGTGACCGTCGCGGACGCACCGGTGAGATCGGTGGCGGTCGTGGCTCCTGCGTCGTCGGTGAAGCCCTGGAGCAACGTACTGCGAACCGACGTGACCTTGGTCACGGATCCGCCGGTCACGGTCGATGAGAACGTGAGTGCGGTGGCGACGGACGCCACCACGGCGACGAGTGCCATCGCGATCGTCAGGATCGCGATCTTCGTGGGTGTGCGCATCACACCCTCCTTCCTGTCGGATGCGCCCATCCTCCTGCCGATGGCGGCGCAACGCGAACCGACGGCGTCGCCGACGTCCTAGACTGCGCGACGTGTTCGAGGAGCGCTTGCAGGCCTGGGACGGTGAGGAGCTCGTCGCGCGCTTCGACGCGCCAACCGGCACCTGGATGTTCGTCGCCGTGCACTCCACCGTGCTCGGGCCCGCGATGGGCGGCACCCGGATGAAGACCTATCCGAGCGCCGAGGAGGCCGCGGGCGATGCGCTGCGGCTTTCGCAGGCGATGAGCATGAAGCAGGCTGCCGCCGGGCTTCCCTACGGTGGGGGCAAAGCCGTGCTGGCGGTGCCCGCGGTGCCACCCCGAGGTTCCGATGAGCGGCGCGCGATCGTACGGCGCTACGCCGAGCTGGTGGGGTCGCTGCGCGGCACGTACGTCACCGCCGCCGACATGAACACGGGCCCGGCTGATATGGACATGATCGCCGAGACGACATCCTTCGTGCTCGGCCGGTCGCCCGCCAACGGCGGCGCCGGGGATCCGGGGGAGGGCACCGCGATCGGCGTCTTCCATGCGATCCGCGCGGCCTGCCGGCACGCGTTCGGCACCGACGATCTGTCCGCTCGGTCCGTGTTGGTGCAGGGCGCCGGTTCGGTCGGGGCACGCTTGATCACCGAGCTACGCGAGGCCGGCGCGCGCGTGATGGCCACGGACGTGGACCTTACCCGGGTGGCGGTCACCGGTGCCGAGCCGGTCGACCTGCAGGCAGCGCTTACCACGCCCTGCGACGTGTTTGCGCCGTGTGCGACGGGAGGCGTCTTCAGCGCAGAGACGATCCCGGCATTGGCCTGCCGGGTCGTGGCAGGGGCCGCCAACAACCAGCTCGCCACGCTCGCCGATGGGGGTCGGCTGCAGGAGCGCGGCATCCTGTACACGCCCGACTATGTGGCCAACGCGGGGGGCGTGATCTGGCTTGCAGGCTACGAGACCCTTGGATGGGACGACGCGCACATGCGGGCGAGGCTGGCGGCGATCGAGCAGACGCTGGCCGACATCTTCACGGCAGCCGAGACCAACGCCACCACGACCGCCGAGGCGGCCGACCGCCTGGCCAAGGCCCGGATCGAGGCGGGCCGCGAGGTTAGCTGATCGGGTGTTCCTGGCTCGCCCGCGTGATGCCGACCACGAGCCCGGCGGTGAGCACCCAGCTGGATACCGCGAACAGCCACCACAGGAACGAGCCCGCGCCTGCCGGCACGCCCAGCAGGGCGTGCAGCGTCGTGATGGTGCCGCAGAGCGCGGTCGCCACCGCGAAGCCCCACGCCCACCACCACGCGTCGTCGCGACGGGCGACCATCACCGCGAACAGCGCCAGGCTGATCGACATCGCACCAGCCACACGCACGTAGGTGACGTCGGGGTACGGGGGTTGTGCGAACAGGTCCACGAGGATCCACCGCGGCGCGAGCATGATGGCGACCCCACAACCCCCATAGACGGCCGCGAAGGACTGCAACGCACGTCGAAGGATCGTCATGATGGGTGGCTTCCGAGCCGTCGGGCTGCCCGGAAGTGGCTGGTAGGATACGCCAACCGCGGAGCTGCACCGGGCGCCAGCGCGCCTGTCCGCGCCCCGGATACGCGAGTCACCCGCCAAGGAGTCTGACCATGCAGCAGGGACCCAGGGTCGTCGTCATCGGACTCGATTGCGGCACCCCGAAACTTCTCTTCGACGACCTGCACGCCGAGGTCCCCACGATCGCCAAGCTGATGGGCGAGGGCCTTTACGGCGACCTCGCCAGCATCACCCCACCGATCACCGTTCCCGCCTGGGCGTGCGGATTCACGGGCACGACGCCGGGGCAGCTCGGCATCTACGGCTTCCGCAACCGCAAGGACACCACCTACGACGGGCTGTCGATCGCGCACTCGGGCTCGATCAAGGCGCCGGCGGTCTGGGACGCGCTCGGGGCGCAGGGGAAGCGCACCGTGCTGATCGGCGTGCCGCCGAGCTTCCCGCCGCCTACGGAGTTCCCGGGGTGGAGGGTGGGGTGTTTCCTGACGCCGCCCTCGGCAGAGCGATGGGCCTACCCCCAGGAGCTCGAGGTCGAGATCGAAGAGGAGCTCGGCGGCAAGGGCCAATACATCTTCGACATCCCGAACTTCCGCAAGGCGGGTTACGACGTCACGCTCGATCAGGTCTACAAGATGACCGAGCGCCGCTTCCAGGTCGGGCGGCGCATGATCGCGAACAAGCCCTGGGACTTCTTCATGCTCTGCGACATCGCGCCGGACCGCCTGCACCACGTGTTCTGGCAGTTCTACGACAAGCGCCACCCGTTACATGAGGCGGGGAACCAGTACGAGGGCATCTTCCAGGAGTACTACCGGTTCCTGGATCGTCAGCTCGCGGACTTCCTGGAGCTCGTACCCGAGGACGCGGTCACGATCGTGATGTCGGACCACGGCGCGCGACCGATGATGGGCGGGCTGTGCTTCAACGATTGGCTCATCCGGGAGGGGTTCCTCGCGCTGGAGGAGCAGCCGACCGCGCCGATGCCGATCAAGGAGGCGAAGATCGACTGGTCGCGCACGCGCGCCTGGGGCGACGGCGGCTACTACGGCCGCCTGTTCCTGAACGTCAAGGGTCGCGAGCCGCAGGGCCAGATCGAGCCCACCGAGTACGAGGCGGTGCGCGAGGAGTTGATCGGCAAGCTCGAGGCCGCACCCGGCCCCGACGGCGAGCCGCTCGGCACGAAGGTGCACAGGCCCCAGGACGTCTATACGGAGGTCCGCGGCGTGGCGCCCGACCTGATCGTCTACTTCGGCGATCTGGAGTGGCGCTCGGTCGGTTCTGTCGGCAACGCAAGCCTGTACACGTACGAGAACGACACCGGCCCCGACGGTGCGAACCACGACCGCGACGGCGTCTTCATCATGAAGGGCCTGCCCGGCCAGAGGACCGGCAAGGTCGACGGCATGCAGCTCGTCGACGTCGGCCCGACCATCCTGGACATCTACGGCATCGACTCGACCGAGGCGCTGCCGACCGCCGTTGGAAGGAGCTTCCTGCAGTGACCGATCAGCCGAAAGACCAGAAGGGTTTCACCGTGTGGTTCACCGGGCTGTCCGGCTCGGGCAAGTCCACGATCGCCGAGATGCTGTCTCACGAGTTCCATGCACGCGGCATGAAGACCGAGATCCTCGACGGTGACGTCGTGCGCCAGAACCTGTCCAAGGGTCTCGGGTTCTCCAAGGAGGACCGTGATACCAACATCATGCGGATCGGGTTCGTCGCGAACTTGTTGACGCGAAACGGCGTCGCGGCGATCTGTTGTCCCATCAGCCCCTACAAGGAAACGCGCGACGCCAATCGCGAGCTGATCGGCGAGTTCGTGGAGGTCTACGTGCATGCGACGGTCGAGGAGATCGCCGCCAATCGCGACCCCAAGGGCCTCTACAAGAAAGCGCTCGCCGGCGAGATCAAGGAGTTCACGGGTGTCAGCCCCGATGCGCCGTATGAGATCCCCGAGAACCCCGAGCTGGTGGTCGACACGCTGGTCGAGGGCCCCGAGGAGTCGCTGCAACACGTGCTGACCACTCTCGTGAAGCTGGGATACCTCGACACCGACGAAATGATGATCGAAGGCGACCGGGTCCACTCGGGTCAAACCGACCTGCGTGTGCACGACACCGGTCACGTCATAAAGGAGAGCTAACCATGGCAAAAGACGAGAACCCCGTTGCGCTGTACATCGCGGCCTACGACGACGCGACCGCAGCCCAGGGCGACTACGACGCGCTGAAGGAGCTCGTGAAGGGCGGCGCGATCTTCGTCGACGTGGCGGTGCTCGTGAGCCGCGACGACGAGGGCAAGCTGTACGTGAAGGAGAACGCCCACGAGGTTGCGGGCGGCACGATGGTTGGCGCCGCCGCCGGTCTGCTGATCGGCCTGATCTTCCCGCCGGCATTCCTCGCCTCGGGAGTCGTCGGCGGCGCGATCGGCGCGAGCGTCGGCAAGCTCGTGAAGATGGACCGTACGTCGGACATCAAGAAGGAAGTCGAAGACGTGTTGCCACCCGGCACCTCGGGGATCATCGCGCTGTTCGACATCACCTGGAAGCCAAAGGTGGACGATGCCCTGAAGAACGCCTCGAAGATCGATCAGGAAGAGGTCAGCCCCGAGAGCGCCGAGGAGCTCAAGAAGGCGGCCACCAAGGCGTAGCTCCACGACCTTTCTGCAACCACGCGCAGCCGCGGTGGTAGGCTGAAGCGCATGCAGCTTGCAGACGCCCGCTCCCCACGGAGTGGGCGTTTCGCGTTCCCGGCCGGGCAGCAGACGTTCTAGGAGGGTCCCCCCATGGAGTACGAGATCGGCATCGGCAAAACCGCACGACGGGCCTATGGCTTCGACGAGGTGGCGATCGTGCCGTCGCGGCGCACCCGTGATCCCGAGGATGTGACGATCGCCTGGGAGATCGACGCCTACACGTTCCCGTTGCCGATGATGGCGAGTGCGATGGATGCCGCGGTCTCGCCGCAGACCGCGATCGAGATCGGCCGAGTCGGCGGCCTCGCCTGCTTGAACCTCGAAGGCCTCTGGACGCGGTATGAGGACCCGCTGCCGATCTATGACGAGATCGCAGGGCTTCCCGACGAGAAGGCGACCCGCCGGATGCAGGAGCTTTACGCCGAGCCGATCAAGCAGGAGCTGATCGGTCGACGGATCGAGGAGATCAAGGCCGGCGGGGTCATATCCAGCGCCTCGCTCACGCCCGCCCGGGTCGAGCAGTACGCCTCGCTGGTGCTGGAGGCCGGGCTCGACATCCTGGTGATCCAGGGCACGGTCGTCTCGGGGGAGCATGTCTCCAGCCGTGCCGAGCCGCTCAACCTGAAGGAGTTCATCCCGAGCTTCGACATCCCCGTGATCGTCGGCGGGTGCGCCTCGTATTCGACGGCGCTGCACCTGATGCGCACGGGCGCGGTGGGCGTCCTGGTCGGGGTCGGCCCGGGTAACGCGTGCACGACACGCGGGGTGCTCGGGGTCGGTGTGCCCCAGGCCACCGCGATCGCCGATGCCGCGGCCGCGCGCCGTGAACACCTGCACGAGACCGGCCGGTACTGCCACGTGATCGCCGATGGCGGCATGCGCACCGGCGGCGACATCGCCAAGGCGATCGCCTGCGGCGCCGACGCGGTGATGATTGGCTCGCCGATGACTCGCGCCTACGAGGCGCCGGGCCGCGGGTATCACTGGGGGATGGCGACGTTCCACCCCACGCTGCCGCGCGGAGCGCGCGTCAAGACCCAACAGGTCGCCTCGATCGAGGAGATCCTGGTCGGTCCCGCCCACGAGAACGACGGCACGTTCAACCTATTCGGCGCGCTGGCGACCTCGATGGCGACCACCGGCTACGAGACGATCAAGGAGTTCCAGAAGGCCGAGCTCGTGATCGCCCCGTCGATCAAGACCGAAGGCAAGACCTACCAGAACCAGCAGCACGTCGGGATGGGTCACTAGTTGGAGGATCCGCGCCCGGTCCTCGTCGTCGACCTGGGGGCGCAGTACGCCCAGCTGATCGCGCGACGGGTCCGCGAGGCGCACGTCTACTCAGAGATCGTGGCTCACGACCTCACCGCGACCGAGCTTGCAGCCAAGCGCCCTGCCGGCATCATCCTGTCCGGCGGCCCTGCCAGTGTGTATGCACCGAATGGGCCGCAGGTCGATCCGGCGTTGTTCGAGCTCGGCGTGCCGGTGTTGGGCATCTGCTACGGCCACCAGCTGATGGCGCAGGCACTCGGCGGCGAGGTTGGGGCGACCGGCGATCGCGAATACGGCGCAACCCAGCTGCACGTGACGGAACCGGGCACGCTGCTCCAGGACCTGCCCGCGACCGACATGGTTTGGATGTCGCACGGCGATGCGGTGACCCGCCCGCCGGAAGGATTCCGGATCACGGCCACCACCGACGCGATCCCGATCGCCGGCATGGAGGACCGTGAACGCGGCCTCTTCGCGGTGCAGTTCCATCCGGAGGTCACGCACACCCCGCGGGGCCAGGCCGTGATGAAGAGGTTCCTGTACGACGGGTGCGGATTGCTGCCCGATTGGACACCGACCAACATCGTCGACGAGCAAGTGCGGCGGATCCGCGAGCAGGTGGGCGACGCGGAGGTGCTCTGTGCGCTGTCGGGAGGCGTCGACTCGGCCGTCGCGGCCCTGCTGGTCTACCGCGCCGTCGGCGACCAGCTGACCTGCGTCTTCGTCGACCACGGGCTGAACCGCGAGGGCGAGCCCGAGCAGGTCGAGGAGACGTTCGCGCGGCACTTCCACGTGCCGCTCGTGCACGTGAAGGCCCAGGACCGGTTCCTCGCCAAGCTCACCGGGGTGACCGACCCCGAGACGAAGCGCAAGGCGATCGGCGAGGAGTTCATCCGCGTCTTCGAGGAGGTCGCCCGCGAGCACACCGGGGCGAGGTTCCTCGTGCAGGGCACGCTGTACCCCGACGTGATCGAGTCCGGTTCCAAGACCGCGGCCAACATCAAGAGCCACCACAACGTCGGCGGGCTGCCCGAGGACATGGACTTCGAGCTGGTCGA
>JBDUBL010000082.1:0-8680 GCA_040004125.1 Actinomycetota bacterium | reverse complement strand
CGGCCCCGCCGCGTCAGGCTTGCGCTGTGACCTCCACCGTGAGGATCGGCTCGACCTCAGGGAAGAGCTTGACCTTCACCTCGTGGGTGCCCACCGAGCGGATCGGCTCGTCGAGATGCACCACGCGCCTATCGACGGTGGTCTCGAGGCGAGCTGAGATCGCATCGGCGATGTCGGCGTTCGTGACGGAGCCGAAGAGCTTGCCCTCGTCTCCGGCGCGCGCCGCGATCAGCAGCGGCCCACCGGCGATCAGCTTGGAGGCAAGCGCCTCGTACTCGCCCTTCTGCTTGCCTAGGCGGAGCTTGTGCGAGCGCGAAAGAGATTCCGCGTGCTTGAGCGCACCCTTCTCAGCCCTGATGGCATAGCCCCTGGGGATCAGGTAGTTGCGCGCGTAGCCGTCGGCGACCTCGGCGATATCCCCGGGGCTTCCGAGCTTGTCGACGGACTTCTGCAGGATGATCTTCATCGCGCGCTATACGGAAGCAGGGCCATCTCACGGGCGTTCTTGACGGCCTGGGCCACATCGCGCTGGTGCTGCACACAGTTGCCCGAAACCCGCCGAGCGCGGATCTTACCGCGATCGGACGTGAACTTCCGCAGCGTGATGACGTCCTTGTAATCGACGTGGTCGACCTTGTCCTTACAGAAGATGCAGAACTTGCGTTTGCCCTTCTTGGCCCACTTGTCGTCCTTTTCCTTCTTGTCTTTCCGCGGGCGCTTCGGCCCGGCTGGCTTACCCGGCATCGAGTGGTGTCTCCTCGCTGGACGAGGCACCCACGGGCGCCGCGACGGCCGCGCCCCAGTCGCCGCCGGATGACGACGAGGATGAGGAGCGGTTGGCCTTCGTGACGGTCGCGGTGGCCCACTTCAGACTGGGACCGAGGTCGTCGGCCTCGATCTCGACCACGGTGCGCTTCTCGCCGTCCTGGGTCTCCCAGGAGCGCTGCTTGAGGCGCCCGGTCAGCACGACCCGCGTGCCTCTCGTGAGCGTTTCTGCCGCGTTCTCAGCCAATGCACGCCAGCAGTTGATCGTGAAGAACGAGGTCTCCCCGTCCGTCCAGTTGCCGGCCGCATCGCGGATGCGCGTGGAGTACGCCACGCGGAAGTTGGCCACGGCGGCACCATTGGCCGTGTAGCGCAGTTCCGGGTCGTCCGTGAGGTTGCCTACGATGGTGATCTGGTTGTCGCTCGCCATGGAGCGGTCCCCCTTCTTGTCTGGTGGCGCCTCTCTTAGGAGGCGGGGGAAGCTGTTGCTTTCGCCTTGTCGGGCAGAAGCATGACCTTGTGCCGGATCACCTCATCGGCGATCTTCAGCGTGCGGTCGAGCTCCTGCTGGGTCGCGGGCTCCGCCTTGAACAGCACCACGACGTAGTACCCCTCCGTCTGGCGTGCGAGCTCGTATGCGAAGCGCTTGCGCCCCCACCGATCGAGCTTGGTCACCTCGCCACCCGACGGGGCAATGACCTTCGTGATGCGCTCGACGGCGGTGGTTACCAAAGCCTCGTCGGCTTCAGCGGGCAGGATGAGCATGCATTCGTACTCCCTCAACGTTCACCTCCTCTGGTCTGGACGGCCCCCCATTCAAACGGGGAGCAGAAAGGAAATGAGGGCTGCCCAGCAGTGTACGGGAACGGTCTGTCGCCGAGACCTGGTCCGCGGCGCCTGCCTCGCCACGGATCGGGGGGGGCTACGCCGCAGACCGCTCCGCACGTTGATATCGATAGAGCCCGTCACGTAACACATAGCGCAGCGCCGGGCCAGGACCCGGACCGGCGCTCGGCACATCGAGGACCGACGGGATCGGCCCTGTGGGCAACGGATAGCAGCGGCCGTCGAAGGGCCCACCGGCGAGCACGCCGAAACGGGTATCCCCCAGGGACAAGATCTCGGCCCACGGTTCCATCTCGCGCTGACGCATCGTTCTTTCCTCCTTCGCGATCACACGAGCGACCCTAGCGAGCACCTCTGACATGCCTACGGCGTTACACTGCACGTCCCAGAGCCGTGCACTCCAAGGAGGTGCGAGCAGATGATCACGATCCACGACCTTCGCGCATGGAAGACCGACGCAACGCGGTGGACCATGCTGACCGCCTACGACTTTCCGACCGCCCAGATCCTGGATCAAGCCGGCGTGCCGGTGCTGCTGGTCGGCGACTCCCTCGGTCGCAACGTGCTCGGCTACGCCAACGAGCTGCCCGTCACGATGAAGGAGATGCTGCACCACACGCGTGCCGTCACCCGTGGCGTCGAGCACGCGATGGTGGTCGGCGACATGCCCTTCATGTCGTTCCAGGCCTCGGTCGACGACGGCGTGCGCAACGCCGGGCGACTGATCAAGGAAGGCGGCGCCCACGCCGTGAAGATCGAGGGCCCGCAGTACGAGCTGATCCGTCGGCTGGTCGAGGTCGGCATCCCGGTGATGGCGCACATCGGCCTGACGCCGCAGTCCGTCTATGGCCTGGGCGGATACAAAGTCCAGGGGCGCGGCGAGGCCGGACACGTGGTGCTGGAGCAGGCGAACAACCTCGAGAAGGCCGGCGCGTTCGCGATCGTGCTCGAGGCGATGCCCGCCGAGCTTGGTCACGACATCACGAGCGAGCTGCACATCCCGACGATCGGGATCGGCGCGGGCCACGACACGGACGCGCAGGTGCTCGTGATCAACGATCTGCTCGGCATCAACGAATCTGTGCCGAAGCTCGCGAAGAAATATGCGGACCTGCGCGCGGTCATGACCGAAGCCGTCACGGCCTTCGTCCGCGACGTCGAGGCAGGCACCTACCCGGACGACGACCACAGCTACTCCTAACCTCCCGGTACCGGAGAACTCGCGGCCTAGACTCGCCCCCGTGACGAAGTGGAAGTCGTACACGGGCGTCGCCGTCGTTGCCGTTCTCGTGCTGGTCGGCGTCCTCGCGGGTGATCGAGGCGCGGTCCTCATGGACGGCGTGATCGGCGGGCTGGCGGCCGGGCTCTTCGCGGCCGCCGCGGTGTTCGCACTGTTTGCGTACGGCGATAGACGAGACCCCGCGCTGCTCCTCGTGGGGGTTGGCGCGGCAGCCCTCGTCGTACACCAGACACTCCTGTCGGTGCTGTTCGTCATCGTCGAACCGACGAACGCGAAGGCTTGGGTCGCGTTGCTCGGCTTCGCCACCCTCGCGGGACTCCTCGTGCTCCTAGGCGATCTGCTGATTGTCGTGCCGTGGCGAGAGCGACGCGGGCGCCCACCGCTGCAGCCCATGCTCGTGATCGTCGCCAGCGTCGCGGGACTCGTCGTATTAGACGTCCTCGCCGTAACGACGGAGACGGGTGAAGCGGTGGCGCAAGGCTTCGGAAACCTCGACAGGCTGGCCACGCTCGTCCTCGTCGTCGGCGGGCTGATCGTGATGGTGCGATCGCTGCGCTGGGGGGGGCGATTCGGGTGGGTCGCGGCGGCGGGACTCGCCGTGGCGATCGCCGGCGCCGCGACGTACGTAGAGAATACGGCCGACGCTGAACACTGGCTGCGGATCGCTGGGCGAGCCGCCGCAGGCGTGCAGGGCCTCGCGGCCGCCGCGCTCGTGGCGTTCGTTGCCGTCGGCATGCAGATGGAATCCACCCGGTCTCGGCGTACGACCGACCGCGCCACCCAAGTGATGGAGGGTCGCGCCGAGATCGCCAGCATCGTCGCGCACGACGTGCGCGGTCCCGCAGGCACGATCCGCAGCGTCGCCGGCTCGCTGCGCACGAGCTATCAACGCCTCGGCGATCCCGAGCGGCTCGAGTTCGTCGGCATGATCGAACAGGAATCTCTGCGCCTGTTGCGCGTCGCCGACCAGATGTCGCTCGGCCTGAAGACCGACGCAGGCACGCTGGCGTTCACCTTCGTCGTGCGCGACCTCGAGGGGCCCGTCCTGCAAGGCCTGCACGACGCCGACGCCGGGGACCGAGAGATGCGCGTTGGCGTCGACACCGATCTGCGCGCATCAGTCGATGCCCGCTGGCTGGCCGAGGCCGTGCGCCAAGGCATCGAGAACGCGTTGAAGTTCTCCCCGCCGGAGACGCCGATCGACCTTCGCGCCCGCCGCGAGGGCGACGCCGCCGTGATCGAGATCGAAGACCGCGGCCCCGGCATCCCGGCAGAGATGCAGGAGCGCGTCTTCGAGAAGTTCTGCCGGTGGCGCCCCTACGGCTACGAAGACAAGTCGGGCTCGGGCCTCGGCCTGTTCATCACCCGCTCGATCGCCCGCGAACACAAGGGCGCGGCCACCGTGGTCGACGGACCCGATGGGGGTACCATCCTGCAGATACGCGTTCCCTTGGAGGAAGCGACGTGATGGCGAACGACCCAACCGTGTCCTTGCTGATCTGTGATGACCACAAGGTGCTCACCGACGCGTTGTCGACGGTGGTCGGGCTCGACCCGGCGCTGTCGCTCGTGGCCGCGCCCGTGCACACCCCCGAGGAAGGGGTCGCCCTGGCATTGGAGCAACTGCCCGACGTCGTGCTGATGGACATCATGTTCAAGGGCAGCGAGATGAGCGGGATCCAAGCGACCCGCTTTATCAAGGAGCGATCGCCCTCCACCAAGGTCGTGATCATGACCGCCCACGACGACGACCGATTGATGGTCGAGGCCGTGGAGGCTGGAGCGTCGGGGTTCCTGTCCAAGGATCTGCCCGCCGACGAGATCTTGAGCGCCATGAAGGCCGCCGCCGAGGGCGAGGTGCTGATCGATCCCGTCACGCTGACGCGATTGCTGGCCCAAGTGGCGCGCGAGCGCGAGGAACAGCGCGACGCCATGGTCCTGCTCGACGATCTCACCGAGCGCGAGCGCCAGATCATGCAGCTGCTCGCCGCGGGCAAGCGCAACGACGACATCGCCGCGGAGCTCTACATCAGCCCCCAGACCGTGCAGACGCACGTGCGCAACATCCTGGGGAAGCTGCGAGTGCACTCCAAGCTCGAGGCGGTCGCCTTCGCCGTGAAACACGGCGCGATCCAGGTCACCTGAGCCTTACCCGACATCGGGTATCCAGCCGCGGAGCCGAGGGGCCGAAGCCTGCTGTGCGACGCCATGGAGACCTCAGGGCCTGCCAACCCCCTCGGTGGGACCCAGAGACTGAAGGCCCGAGCGAACCCCTCCCTCGCTCGGGCCTTCAACCATCTCGGGGTCAGGGAAGCGCGGCGCGGCGAAGCTTGCCGCTCGACGTTCGGGGCAACGCCGTCAACAAACGGAGGTCGCGGGGCGCCTTGAATCTGGCGAGCGCGTCGCGGCAGTGTTCGCGGAGCTGCTCGAGGGTCGGCGGATCGGTCGGATCGGCAGGTATGACCCACGCGACCACGTGCGAGCCCCACTCGTCATCGGGTCGCCCGGCCACGGCGACATCGGCGACCTTCGGGTGCGTCCGCACCACGGCCTCCACTTCCTCGGGCCACACGGTCTCTGATCCCGTTCGGATCGCGTCGTCGGCACGGCCCACGATCCGCAGATGCCCGTCGGGGCCGAACGAGCCGATGTCGCCGGTCCGAAGCCAACCGTCGGTGGTGAATGCCCGGGCCGTCGCGGCCGGATCGTGCCGGTAGCCATCCATGAGCGTCGGACCGCGGAGCTCGACGACCCCGGGCGCGTCCGGACGCTCGGCGTCGATCCGGATCGACGTGCCCGCGAACGGGATCCCGTCGTAGACGACGCCACCACACGATTCGGTCGACCCGTACGTGTTGACGATCCGCCCGCCGGTGAGAACGGCGGCATCGCGCACCGTCGGATCCAAACGCGCTCCGCCGACGAGGATGTCTCCGAGCTCCGACAGATCGGCTCCCGCCCACACGAGGCGCTCGAGCATCGTGGGCACGAGCGACACGTACGCACCCCGCGGCGCCTCCGCCAGCAGACGTCCGGGCTCAAACGCTTCCTGCACGATGATCTTGGAGCTGGTGAGGATGCCGCGCAGCAACACGAGGAGCCCGCCCATATGCGCCGGCGTGAGACACGACACCCACGGGTCGAAGGCCGATGCATCGAGCGCGTCGAGGGAGGCGGCGAGGGCGGATCCGACCGACGCCCGGGACAGCTGTGCAAGACGCGGCTCGCCCGAGGTCCCGCTCGTCGCAACGACCGCCCACGCGCGTTCCGGATCGATCGGTGCCGCGTCGGCGAGCACCGTCTCCTCGAACGGACGCACCACGACCGAGGGCCGGGCGAGGTCGATCAATCGCTCCTGCTCGCTCGCCGTCAGACGCACGTCGATCGGCAGGAACGAGGCACCCGATTGGGCGTGTGCCGCCAGGATCTCTAGCCAATGGAAGCCGGGGGGCAACGCATAGGCAACCAGCTCGCCCGCGGTCGCCCAGCGATGCGCCTTCCCTTCCACGTCGGGTAGCCTAACCGTTCGAGTGGACGCTCTAGGAGTTGATGGTCACATGGTTGATATCGAGTGGCGGCCGCAGGGCGAATGGACGGACATCCGCTACGAAACCGCCGAAGGCATCGCGAAAATCACGATCGACCGGCCCGAGGTGCGTAACGCGTTTCGCCCGCTCACCACGCGTGAACTGATCCGCGCGTTCGACGTCGCGCGCGACGACCCGGCGATCGGGGTGGTCATCCTGACGGGCCAGGGCCCCGAGGCATTCTCCTCCGGTGGCGATCAGAAGATCCGCGGTGACGACGGCTATGTCGACGAGCAGGGCATCGGGCGTCTCAACGTGCTCGACCTGCAGATCCAGATCCGGCGGTTCCCCAAGCCGGTGATCGCGATGGTGGCCGGCTACGCGATCGGCGGCGGCCACGTGCTGCACCTGTGCTGCGACCTCACGATCGCCGCCGACAACGCGCGGTTCGGTCAGACCGGTCCGCGGGTTGGCTCGTTCGACGGCGGCTACGGGATCGGGCTGCTGGCGCGCCAGATCGGCGAGAAGCGCGCCAAGGAGGTCTGGCTGCTGTGTCGCCAGTACGATGCCGCCACCGCGCTGGACTGGGGGTTGGTGAACACGGTGGTACCGCTGGACGCGCTCGAGGCGACCACCGTCGCGTGGGCGCGCGAGCTGATCGAGAAATCACCGCTTGCCCTGCGGCTGCTGAAAGCCGGCTACAACGCGGGCGTCGACGGCCTGGCGGGCGTGCAGCAGCTCGCCGGTGACGCCACGCTCCTCTATTACATGTCGGAGGAAGCCCAGGAGGGGCGCGACGCATTCCAGCAGAAGCGCGAGCCCGACTTCTCGCGGTTCCCGAAACGGCCATGACCAGCCTCGCCACCTGGTGGCAGGGCACACGTCCGCGCACGCTCGGCGCCGGATTGATCCCGGTGTTGGTCGGCACGGCCGCCGCGGGCCACGTCGTGTGGTGGCGATTCGGGGCGGCGCTCGTCGTGGCCGCGGGCCTGCAGATCGGCGTCAACCTCGCGAACGACGCATTCGACGGGATGAAGGGCGTCGACACCCAGGAACGGGTCGGGCCGCCGCGGCTGACGCAGACCCGCTCCGCATCGCCGAGGGCGGTCCTAGTGGCGGCCTGCGCCGCGATCGGCGTGGCCGCGCTCGCCGGGATCGCGCTCGCGCTGGCGACCGCGCCCGTGCTGATCCTCGCAGTGGGCGCGCTCGCGATCGTGGCGGCGTTGCTCTACAGCGGAGGACCTCGCCCCTACGCCGGGCTCGGGCTCGGCGAGGTGATGGTGTTCGTGTTCTTCGGGCTCGTGGCGACGTGCGGCACGAGCTTCGTCATGGTCGAGACCGTCCCGGCGAACGCGTGGTGGTGCGCCGCGGTCGTCGGGTTGCTGGCGGTCGCGATCTTGGAGGCGAACAACCTGCGCGATATCGCGACCGACGCGGCCGCGCGCAAGCGCACACTCGCCGTTCGCCTGGGCGATGCGCGCGCCCGGCGCCTCTATGCCGGACTGGTGATCGGCGCCTTCAGCGCCATCGCTGCTGGGTTCCTCGTCTATCTCGTCTGGCCTGCAGCGGGTCTCGTGCAATGGGGGCTCTTCGGACTCGCGGCGTGGCCGCTGGCGATCAAGCCGCTCGAGGCTTCGCGCACGGCGACCGGACGCGATCTGATCCCGGTGCTCGTCGGGACGGCGACCGTGCACGCGGCGACGGGCCTGCTGCTCGCGCTCGGTTTGGTGTTGGCGCAGACGGTGTCGTGATGGGGCGCGGCGACGTCTCGCTGGCATGCGCGACCGCGTTGGTCGACGCGCTGGCGGGGCGAGGCGTACGCGATGCGTGTGTGTCGCCCGGTTCGCGCTCGACCCCACTGGCGCTCGCGCTGGCCCGCGACGAGCGCATCCGCGTGCACGTGCATCTGGACGAGCGCAGTGCATCGTTCTTCGCGCTCGGGTTGGCGCGGGCGACCGGCGCCCCTGTGGCGGTGACGTGCACCAGCGGCACCGCAGCGGCGGAATACCTGCCGGCGATCGTCGAGGCATCGCAGTCGCGCGTGCCGCTGGTGGTTCTGACCGCCGATCGGCCGCCGCGGTTGCGAGGGACCGGCGCGAACCAGACGATCGATCAGACAGACCTGTACGGGCGCTACACCCGCGCCTACCTGGAGCCACCGGTTCCAGCGACGGCCACGGACACCGATAGGTGGTTCGACGCCGGTCTGCGGGCGTGCGAAGCCGTCACCGGCAGCCCGCATGGGCCTGTGCAGGTGAACTGTCCCTTCGAAGAACCGCTCGTGCCCGAGACGACGGACGCC
>JBDUBL010000081.1:0-8686 GCA_040004125.1 Actinomycetota bacterium | reverse complement strand
GCCCCTAACCGCTTTCGAGGCGGTCCCGTTCGGCCGCTCCGGCACGCCTCCGTCGAGGAGTCTAGCAACGACCTTCCGCCCCCCGGCCAGGAGTGGGACGATGTCGACATGGACACGGCCGAACTCCGCGACATCCCACTGTTCGAGGGGCTCCCCACCCAGGAGCTCGCGCGCGTGGCAGGCTGGCTGGAGCCGATCGAGGTGCCCGCCGGGTGGTACCTCCTGAATCAGGGCTCCTATCCGGAGGGCTTCTTCGTGGTGCTGGAGGGCTCGGTCACGGTCGAGCGCGAGGGCACCGACGTGGCCACGATCGACGCGGGTGACTTCTTCGGCGAGATCGCGCTGCTCGAGGATGACCGCCGGACCGCAACCGTCACAAGCGCGACGCGCGTGCGCGCCGCTGTGATGAACGCGGCCGACTTCTTCGAGATGTGCGCGGAGATACCGCGGGTCTGCGAGCGGGTCACCGCGGCGGCCCTCGAACGCGGCCAGCGCTAGCGGCGCTCACGGAAGAAAGAACGCAGCAGCTCCCCGCAGGCATCGGCCTCGATTCCACCCGTGAGCTCCACGCGATGGTTCAAGCGCTCGTCCTGCACGAGGTTGCCGAGCGACCCGGCGAAGCCGGCCTTCGGATCCGCTGCCCCGAATACCACCCGGTCGATCCGTGCGAGCACGATGGCGCCCGCGCACATCGCGCACGGTTCGAGCGTGACGAAGAGCGCACAGCCGTCGAGACGCCAGGTTCCGACAGTCTCCGACGCGGCGCGGAACGCCAGGATCTCGGCGTGCGCGGTGGGATCACCGCGAAGCCCGCGCTCGTTGCCGGCGGCCGCGACCTCCTGGTCGCCGCGCACCACCACGGCGCCGATCGGCACGTCGCCGTTCTCGGTGCAGTCGCGCGCGAGCTCGATCGCGCGGCGCATCCACTCGGCGTCAGTAGGCATCGATCTCTCGGAGGCGGTCGTCGCTGATGCCGAAGTGGTGCGCGACCTCGTGCGCGACGGTCCGCATCACCTGCGCGCGCACGTCGTCAGCGCCTGGACCGGCGACACGCACGATCGAGGCCCGATACAACGTGATCGTGTCCGGCAGCACGTTCGTATACCCGCCACCTCGCTTCGACAATGGCACCCCGTGATAGAGGCCGAGCAGGCCGGGCTGTCCCGCCGGCGGCCGATCCTCGATCAACAGGGACACGTTGTCCATGGCCTCGTGCACCCAGTCGGGCAACGCGTCGATCGCCTCGACGACGAGCTCCTCGAATCGTTCCGCGGTGACCTGACCCATCAGACGTGCGCCTCGAGGAACGTGAGCTGCACGCCGTCCGGTGCCGCGGTTCGAAGGGTCGGGCGGAACCCGACGCGCTCGTAGAACACGACGTTGTGATCCTCCGCCTCGAGGAACACGAGACCCGCACCGGTCACGAGACGCATCAGCTCCTGCATCGCGAGGGTGCCGATCCCCGCACGCTGCAGCCCCGGCTCGACGCCGACCGGCCCGACGAACCAGTGCGGCCGATTGGGGTGGTTCGCGAGCCGGAATGCCTGATAGTCGCGCGTGGCCTGTTGCGCGTCTGCGGGAAGCTCGGAACGACACATGCAGAGCGGGTGCGGCACGGCACGGGCGGCACCGAGGAGATGTCGCTCGCCGAAGACGCCGGTCGCGACCCCACCATCCGTCGGCAATCCCTCGTAGCGGTCGTACAGCAGGACGATCCGATCCACTGCCGAGATGGGGAACGTCGCGGCCATGGATTCCAGGAGTGAACGCGCCATCACGCGCGCCGCCTCGGGCCACTCTTCCGGCTCGAGCCGGCGCGCGATCAACTCCATGTGCGAAGCCTACGCGGAGGGCAGCCAGCCAGCGCGGGACGCCTCGTACGCGTCGATCTCGTCGGTGTGTCGCAGCGTGAGCCCGATGTCATCGAGCCCCTCCATGAGACGCCAGCGAGTGAACTGCTCCATGTCGAAGACCTCGTCGAGGCCGGGAGCGCGCACGGTCAGGGAGTCCAGATCCACGACGATGACGGTGATCGGGTCGTCGAGCACGGCATCCATCAGCGCCCGGACCGACTCGTCGCGCAACTCGACGGGCAGCAGTCCGATCTTCAGGCAGTTGTTCCGGAAGATGTCGGCGAAGCTCGAGGAGATCACCGCGCGGAACCCGGCGTCTTGGATCGCCCACGGGGCATGCTCACGGCTGGACCCGCACCCGAAGTTCGGACCCGCGATCAACACCGACGCGCCCGCATACCTCGGATCGTTCAGGACGAAATCCGGATCCTTGCGCCACTCGTCGAACAGGAACGGTCCGAAGCCCGTGCGCTCGATCCGCTTTAAGTATTGGGCCGGGATGATCTGGTCGGTGTCGACGTCGGCGCGATCAAGCGGGACGGCGGTGCCCTCGATACGTGCGATCGGTTTCATGGCTACAGGTCCTCCGCGGTCGTGAAATGGCCGGCGATCGCGGTGGCGGCGGCCACCCGCGGGCTCACCAGGTGTGTGCGTCCACCCTTGCCCTGCCGGCCCTCGAAGTTGCGATTGCTCGTAGAGGCGCTGCGCTCCCCGGGCGCCAGGATGTCAGGGTTCATGCCCAGACACATGGAGCAGCCGGCCCCTCGCCACTCGAACCCCGCCGCCTCGAAGACCTGGTGAAGACCCTCCTGCTCGGCCTGGATCTTGACCGCGACGCTGCCCGGCACGACCAACGCGCGCATGCCCTCGCGCACCGAGCGCCCGCGCACGACGTCGGCGGCTGTCCGCAGGTCCTCGATCCTGGAGTTCGTGCACGAGCCGATGAACACCGTGTCGGGACGGATCTCCCGGATCGGTGTGCCGGGCTCCAGAGCCATATAGCGAAGCGCACGCACGGCCGACTCGTTGTCGCCGGGATCGGGCACGGCACCGTCGATCGTCGTGGACTGCGCCGGGTTCGTCCCCCAACTCACGTAGGGCTGCAACGTCGAGGCGTCGAGCGCCACCTCGGTATCGAAGACGGCGCCTGCGTCGGTCGGGAGCGCACGCCAGTCCTCGAGCGCCGCATCCCAGGCGGCGTCGTTGGGCGCGTGCGGGCGCCCCTTTACGTAAGCGAACGTCGTTTCGTCGGGCGCGACCATGCCCGCGCGCGCCCCCGCCTCGATCGACATGTTGCAGATCGTCATGCGACCTTCCATCGACAGGACCTCGATGGCGGCGCCGCGGTATTCGATCACATGGCCCACGCCGCCCCCGGTGCCGATCGTGTGGATGATCGCCAGGATGATGTCCTTCGCGCTGCAGTTCGCCGGGAGGTCGCCGCCAACCGTCACCGCCATCCATTTCGGTTTTGTCTGGGGAAGCGTCTGGGTTGCGAGCACGTGCTCGACCTCGCTCGTGCCGATGCCGATCGCGAGCGCACCGAACGCGCCGTGGGTCGAGGTGTGTGAGTCGCCGCAGACGATCGTCAGGCCGGGCTGCGTGTAGCCCATCTCGGGTCCGATCACGTGCACGATGCCCTGGCCGCCCGAGCCCCAGGGGTACAGCGTGATGCCGAATTCGTCGGCGTTGGTCTGCAGAGCCTCCATCTGGCGGGCGCTGACCTGATCGGTAACGGGGCCGTCGGTGGTCGGGACGTTGTGATCCATCGTCCCCACCGTGAGGTCGGGGCGTCGGACCGAGCGGCCGGTCAGCCGGAGTCCTTCGAATGCCTGTGGGCTCGTGACCTCATGCACGAGGTGCAGGTCGACGTAGAGCAGGTCGGGCTCGCCCTCGGCGCGGTGAACGACGTGGCGCTCCCAGACCTTCTCCGCAAGCGTGCGAGGCATCGGCGGCGATCCTCCTCCGGCTGCTACAGTGTCCATATATCGGAACTCAGTTCCGTTGATTGGACAGAGAGGATAGCATGTGGCCAAGGAGCGGACCGCGGTCGGAGTCCTTGATCGATCCGTCGCCATCCTCGACGCGGTCGAGTTCGGCGCTCGCTCGTTCACCGGGATCGCCGAGGCGACCGGACTCACCAAGCCGACGGCACACCGTCTGATCAGCGCGTTGGAGTCCCACGGCCTGCTCATGCACGTGACCGGCGTCGGCTACACGCTCGGGCCGCGATTCCTCGCCCTGGCCTCCTCGGCGATGCACGAGCTCCCCTTGCAGGCGCTCATCCGCCCCTTCCTGGAGGAGCTCGCGCGCACGACCGGTGAGTCGGCACAGCTGTACGTGCGCGACGGCGAGCGACGGATCTGCGTCGATGCGGTGGAGTCCGACAACGAGCTGCGCACGATCGTGCGGGTCGGTGCCTCACTCCCGCTGGACAAGGGCTCGGCCGGAAAGGTGCTCCTTGCATGGGGACCTGTGCCCCCGCGCGAGGGCGACAGCGTCCTGATCGCGACCCGTCGGCGGGGATGGGCAGACAGCTACGGAGAACGCGAGGAAGGGGTCGCGTCGGTGAGCGCGCCGATCCTCGGGCCGCATGAGCAATTACTCGCCGCGATCTCGGTCAGTGGACCCGAGGCCAGGCTGACCGCCCGACAAGCGAAACGCTACGGGCCGGCGCTGGTCGAGACCGCGAGCCGGATCGAGGCACTGGTCGGGCGCTGACTACCAGGCGTACGCCTCAGGCGCCTGCCCCCCTGGCCCCGGGAAGATCAGATCGAGCGCCTCCAAGACGTCGTCGGAAAGCCTGATCTGCAGTGCGCGCATCGAGCCGAGCAGCTGCTCCTCCGTGCGCGGACCGATGATCGGGGCGGTCACCGCCGGCTGATGCAGGAGCCACGCGAGCGCGACGTCGGCGGGCCGTTCGCCCAGCTCCTTGCAGAGCTGCTCCCAACGCTCCAGCTGCGAGCGCTCGTGCTCGATCGTGCCCTGCATGTAGTCCTGCGACCGTCGGCCTTCGCTGACCTTGCCCAGCGCGCCAGCGAGCAGACCGCCGGCAAGCGGGCTATACGGGATCAGCCCCATCCCGTACTCCTGGACCGCCGGGATCACTTCCAGTTCGATCGTACGCTGCGTGAGGTTGTAGACCGACTGTTCGGTCGCGAGCCCGAGTGAACGGCGCCACGACGCGATCTCGTTGGAGCGCGCGATGTGCCAGCCGGCGAAGTTCGAGGACCCGACGTAGAGGATCTTGCCCTGGCGCTTCAGATGATCCATCGCCTCCCAGATCTCGTCCCACCACGCCTGCCGGTCGACGTGATGCATCTGATAGAGATCGATGTGGTCGGTACGCAAGCGGCGCAGCGACTCCTCGCATTGGTGGATGATCGACAGCTTCGACAGGCGCGACTCGTTGGGCAGATCGCCCATCTGTCCGTACACCTTGGTGGCGAGCACGACCGAATCGCGGCGCCCCTCGCCCTTGTCGAACCAGCGTCCGATGATCTCCTCGGTGGCACCGACCCCGAGATGACGCCCGAACACGTTCGCGGTGTCGAAGAAGTTGATCCCGTAGGCCACCGCGCTGTCCATGATCGTGTAGCTGTCCGGCTCGGGCGTGTGCGGGCCGAAGTTCATCGTGCCGAGGCACAGGCGCGAAACCACCAACCCAAGGTGACCGACGTGGGTGTACTCCATGGCAGCTGAGTCTACGACCGGCTTGCAGCCTGCCCGCATAGGCTGAGCGCAGTGGAAAGGTCCGTCAGTGAGCCGACGCCGTGGCGCGAGGTGTTCCGGGGGCGAGACGGCCGGCTGATCGTCGGGCTGTTGCTCTTCGAAACCCTCGGCGCCGTGCACATCCTCGTGGTCGCGGCCGTGATGCCCGCGGTGTTGCGCGATCTGGGCAACCTGCCGCTGTACGGCTGGGCGTTCTCGGCCGCGGCGCTGGCGACCATCGTCACGATCCCCGTCGTGGGCCCGGCGGTCGACCGGTTCGGGGCCAAACCCCTGGTCCTGGCCACTGCGGCGCTCTATCTTGTCGGTCTCCTCATCTCGTCGATCGCCCCGTCAATGGCGATCCTCGTGCTGGGGCGCTTCGTGCAAGGGGCCGCGAGCGGCTCCGCATACGCGCTGTCGCTCGGCACGGTTGCCAAGTCGCTGTCGCCGGCGATCCGACCGCGGGTCTTGGCGCTGATGGCCACTACCTGGCTGCTCCCCGGGCTGTTGGGTCCGCCGGTCGGCGGCGTACTTGCCGACACCATCGGCTGGCGATGGGCGTTCGTCGTCCCGATCCCGTTCTTGGTGCTGTCGGTCCTGATGATCTACCCGGTGCTCCGCGGCGATCCAGATCCGGAGGCAGCTCCCGCGCCGATCGCTCGGGCCCTGGTCTTGATGGTCGGAGCGACGCTGTTGCTGGCCGGCGTCGCCGGCCGATCGACGGCATCGGCAGCAATGGCCGCCGTCGGCGCCGTCGTCGCGCTGATCGGACTGCGCGGGATCGTCGCGCCGGGCACATTCCGCGCACGCCGGGGGGCGCCGGCCGCCGCGATCTGCGCGTTCGTGCTCTCGCTCGGGTTCGCGGCGATCGACTCGTACGTGCCGTTGATGCTCACCGGCGTTCGGGGGTTGAGCGTGACCGCGGCGGGTCTGACGATCAGCGTCGCCGCCTTCACGTGGGCTCTCGGTTCGTGGTGGCAATCCAGTGTGGTCGGGCGTCGCTCGTTCGGGTCGGTGGTGGCGATCGGCGCCGCGTTCTTCATGGCGGGTATCGGCGTTGCCTTCCTGGTGTTGCACGGGGGGCCGATCGCGTTGATCTATCTCGCGTGGGCAGCAGCCGGCTTCGGGATGGGCTCCGCGTTTCCCACGATCCCGCTCGCGGTGATGGCGGGTGCCGAGGAGGGCGCGGAAGCGCGCGAGCTGGCGCCCACCTTGCTGATGGACACGCTCGGCATCGCGATGGGCGCCGGGCTCGGCGGCGCGGCCATCACCATCGTCACCGGCCGGGGCGGATCGCTCACGACCGGCCTGTCGATCGCATTCGCGATCGCGATCGTGGCGGCGATCACGCTGGCGGGGCTGTCGTCTCGGATCGATCCCCTCTGAGCTCGAGCGACCCGTCACGCTCCGGACCGCGCGCTCCGGGCATGAACATGAAGGCGAGCGCGCTGCCCGCCCCGAGGATCCCCGCCACGATCAACACGGCGTCCGCCCCGAAGGCCGCCGCGGCCGGCCCCACGACGAGGAAGGAGATCGGCGCGCCGAGGATCGTGATCATCCAGTCCAGCGAGGAAACGCGGCCGAGCAGCTCGTTGGGCACGAGCGTCTGCATCGCCGTGAACCAGATGACGACCAGCACCGAGATCGCCGACTCAGCGATCAGCGCCACGACCATCGCCTGCGGGACGTTGGCGACGATCCCGAAGAACGCGGTCATGCCCATCCCGATCGCGAAAGCGATGTACATCACGGTGAGCGCACGGCGAGGTAGGCCGCCGCGCTGCGCCATAACCAGCGACGCGATGATCGAGCCGACCCCACCCGCGCCGAAGACGAGCGCAAGCTGGAACTCGGTGCCCGACATCTGATCCGTGACGACGAAGGGCACGAGCGTCTCCCATGGCCCCCACACACAGAACAGGCTGACCATGCCGGCCAGCAAGCCCCAACGCAGCCACGGTGTCGACCGCACGTAGGCGATGCCCTCGCCCACGTCTGCCCAGAACTCGGTCTGCTCGTCATCCCGAGTCGGGGTGGCCCGAACGCGCATCAACCAGATACACACCGCCGAGACCCCGAACGTGATGGCGTCCAGCAGGAATGCCCAGCCGGTGCCGGCCGCCGAGACGATGAGCGCGCCGAGCAACGGTCCGATCACGATCATCGCGAGCGGCCGCACCGTCTGGCCGATCGAGTTCGCCTCGACCAACTGTTCCTCGGGCACGATCATGGGAATGATCGAGCTGAAAGCGGGACCGAAGATCGCCTGCCCGGCCCCGTAGGGCAGCACGAGCGCGATCAGCAAAGGAACCGTCATCGCGTCGAGCAGGATCAACGAGCCGATGGCCGCGATCGCCAGCAAACGCAACAGATCACCGATGATCATCAGGTGACGGCGGTCCATTCGGTCGGACAGGGCTCCGGTGGCCATCAGCAACAGCACCTGCGGGATCGCCCAAGCGGCGCCGACGAGCGAGAACACCGCCGGCGACGCGTCGAGGTCCTTGTAGACGAACCATGCGACCGAGAAGACATAGACGCCGTCGCCGATCATCGAGACCGCCTGCCCGATCCACAGCAGCCGGAAATCGCGGTGGCGTAAGGGACGCAGCACACCGACACGCTCGAACAACGGGAGTGGGTCGCTCACCGGATCACCCTATCGCCAGGGTGCTGACTCAAGCCGGTTCGAACAGTTCGATGAGATTGCCGGAGGGGTCCTCGAGCAATATCTGGCGACCACCCGGCCCCTCCACGACGTCGTTGCGGAAGATGACGCCGGAGCGCCGCAGCGCGTCCACGCGATCGTCGAGGGCATCGGTTTCGATCACGAGCCGCGACCAGCCCCCGGGTTCCGGCACTCGACCGTCCGGCATCGGTCGGGCGGCAGAGCTCATCGGGCCCGCGAGCCACAGGGAGAGATCGTCAAGACGCATGATCGCCATCGCCGGACCGAACCGTTCCACCAGTTCGAATCCGAGTTCATCCACGTAGAACGCCACCGAAGCGCCGACATCGTGCACGAGATACCGGACCGTCGCCATCATCGGGGAGTGTAGGGCCAAGGCCGGCGCGCCGGGAGGGAGTCGAACCCCCAACCTTCTGATCCGTAGTCAGATGCT
>JBDUBL010000003.1:0-72460 GCA_040004125.1 Actinomycetota bacterium | reverse complement strand
GCGACGCAACCACCTCGACGACGAGCGACGCAAGCTCGTGGACCGTATCGAGGAACTCACCGAGGCGCGCCGGCGGATGCAGGCTCGCAAGGACCTGCTCGATGCCCGTCGTCGCGACATCGAGGAGACGCCCGGCTCGCGGTTCCTCGCCGGACACACGGGCCAGGCAATCGGTCTGCTTCGGGATCTCGTTCGTGTCGAGGCCGGTCTCGAGCGTGCTCTCGTCGCGGCGCTCGGCCCGCTCGCCGACGCCGTGGTCTATGACGACGGCGACCGTGCGCTCGAGGACGCCCCCCACGGCGCCGGTGCGATCCTCGCGATCGCCGCAGGCGGCCCCGTGCCGATCGGCCTGTCGGGCGAGCAGAAGCTCCTATCGAAGGTCGATGCCGAGCCCTCGGCGCGCGGGATCGTCTCGACGGTGCTGCGCGACGTCTACCTCGTCGGCGATATCGCCGAGGCGGCGCGCAAGCAGATCGAGAACCCGCGGGCGTCGTTCGTGACCGCGGAAGGTGTGCTGGTCGGCCCCGCCGTGATCCATACCGCGAAGGAGGCCGATGTCCGGCTGCGCGAGATCCGCGCCGAACTGCAGGTCCTCGCACACGACCTCTCGGCGACCGAACAACAGCTTCGCCCCCGCACGGAGCGACTCGACGAGATCGCCGGGGAGGTGTTGTTCTTGCAGGAGCAGATCGAGGCCGCCGATGCAGATATCACCGAGGCCGCCGAGCGGCTGATCACCGCCGAGCGCGAGCTCGCCGCGATGCACAAGGAGGAGGAGTTGCTCGCACAGCGGCTGGGCGTGGTTGCCGAGACCGCATCCGCGGCGCGCGAGCGGATCGCCGAGATGGGGCCCGGCGCCGCCGAGGAGGCGCCGGAGCTCCCGCCGCTTCCGCAAGCCCCGATCCAGGTGCGCGTCACGGTGGAGACGTTGCGTCGCGAGCGCGCCAACCAGGATCACCGCGTGTCCGAACTTCGCGTCGAGCGCGATCAACTTGCGGCGCACGATCCGGCGCGGCTGCGTGCAGAGCTCGCCGCCGCCGAAACGGCTCGCACAGAGGCCGAGACCGCGGTTGCTCGTGCCGACGCCGCCTTCACGGCCGTCGCCGAGGCCCGCGAGGCGGCGGGCCTCGCCGAGCGCGCCGCGGCCGAGCGCGAGGCAGCCGTCAACAAGAGTTGGCGTGATGCCTCGACCTCCCTGGACGAGCTCCGGGAGCGCTACGAGGACGAGGACCGCCTTCGGGGCGACATCGAGCGGCGCATCGGGGAGGCGGAACGGCTGTTACGAGAGGGCTTCGCGATCGAGCCCGCAGATATCCTTGCGACGCTCAGCGACGACGAGGGCGTCGAGACGATCGAGAAGCGGCAGGAGCTCGTGCAGCGTCGCCTCGCCTTGCTCGGTCGCGTGAACCTGCTGGCGACCGGAGAGCTCGAGTCGATGCAGGAGCGCCACGACTTCATGCAGCGCGAGCTTGACGATGTACGCAAGGCGCGGCGCGATCTCCTCGAGGTGGTCGCGCAGATCGATCAGCAGATCACGGAGTCGTTCACGTCGGCCTATCAAGATGTGGCGATCCAGTTCGAGCGGCTCATCGCAGAGCTGTTCCCCGGTGGCGAGGGCCGCCTCGTGCTGACCGACCCCGCGAGCCCGCTTGCGTCCGGCATCGAGATCGAGGCGAGCCCCGGCCGCAAGCGGGTCAAGCGCATCTCGCTGCTGTCCGGCGGCGAACGCTCGTTGACCGCGATGGCGTTCCTGTTCGCGATCTTCACCGCTCGACCTTCGCCCTTCTATCTCATGGACGAGGTGGAACCGGCGCTGGACGACGTCAATCTGCATCGGTTCCTGCGGCTGGTGGACGGGTTCGCCGACGCTTCGCAGGTGCTCATCGTGACCCACCAGAAGCGGACGATGGAGATCGCCGGCATGCTCTATGGCATCTCCCTCAACAACGACGGGACCACCAAGGTGGTCGCCCAGCGACTGGAGAACCAGCAAAGCGTCGAAGCGGAGCGCGGAGCCGCCGCCGGGGCCTCCGCGCCGCAGTCCGCGTCCGACGACGAGCCGATCCTGTCCGTAGGCCTCGACGAGGAGCTGGCGAGTCCTCCGGTAGGCTGACGCTCCCGTGACCGCCGCCTACCTGTTCCTGTTCGGACTCATCGCGTTGCTGTGCATCGCGGCGTTCGTCGTCGTGCGAACACGGCGCACGGGCGCGTCCAAGTGCTTCGCCGATGCAACCGCGCCCGCGGCCACCGACGCATCGGCGGGTGCGTTCCGATCCGGGGGCCTCGGGGCCAAGGTGCGTTCGCTGTTCGGCGGGGCCGAGCCCGACGCGTGGTCGCAACTCGAGGACTTGCTGGTCAAGGCAGACGTCGGCCCAAAGGCAGCGGCAGACCTCGTGGCGCGCGTCCGCGCCCGATTCACCACCGGAGCCGACCCGGCGGCGTTGCTGCGAGACGAGATACTGGCGGTCCTCGGCCCCGATCACCCGCTGGACCTCGGGGCGGACGGGCTCGACGTGATCCTCGTCGTCGGGGTCAATGGCGCGGGCAAGACCACGACCATCGGCAAGCTCGCCACGATGCTTGCCGCCGAGGGGAAACGCGTGAGCCTCGCGGCCTCCGACACGTTCCGCGCCGCGGCCGGCGAGCAGTTGGAGGTGTGGGCCCAACGCTCCGGCGCGCATCTGGTCTCGCAGGATCGCGGTGCCGATCCGGGCGCCGTCGCGTTCGATGCCGTGAAGTCGGCAACCGCTCGCGGCGCCGACGTGTTGATCGTCGACACGGCCGGTCGCCTGCATACGAAGCGGCCCCTCATGGAGGAGCTGCAGAAGGTCAAACGGGTGATCGAGAAGGCCGGCGCGACGGTCGAAGAAACGTTCCTCGTTTTGGATGCGCAGACGGGGCAGAACGGCATCGCACAGGCCCGGGCGTTCACGGAGTCGGTGGCGCTGACGGGCGTCGTGCTGACAAAGACCGACGGTTCGGCCAAGGGCGGCATCGTCCTTGCCGTGCGCGAGGAGTTGGACCTGCCGATCCGCTACGTCGGGATCGGTGAGACGGGCGCGGATCTGCGACCGTTTGACGCTGCCGCGTTCGCGGACCGGCTTCTCGCGTGATCGGGTGGGGTCGATGGCCACGCGCATCCTGATCGTCGAGGATCACGCCACGATGCGCGAGGCGATGCGGCTCGTGCTCGAGGGCGAGGGGTTCGAGATCGACGAGGCCGCCGACGGCCTCGTCGCGATGGAGCTGATCCGCCGGCTGCCGCCCGATCTGCTGTTCCTCGACATGAACATCCCGGGCACCAGTGGCACCGGTGTCCTGGAGGCTGTGAAGGCGGATCCGGTGACCGCCGGAGTGCGCGTGATCGTCGTGACCGCCGCGGGGGAGGAGGGTCGGGCCGCGGCGCTGCGACTCGGCGCCGACGAGTACTTCACGAAACCGTTCAGTCCGACCGCGTTGCTGCGGACGGTCGAGCGGGTGTTGGCAACGGACGGGCCACCGGAAGCGTGACCCGAAACGTCGTGCCCTCGCGAGACGACGTGACGTCGATCCACCCGCCCATCGCCTCGGTCAACAGCTTCGTGATATAGAGACCGAGTCCAAACCCCTCGGCGTGGGAGCGGTGGTCGCCGCGCTGCCGGAATCGCTCGAAGATCAGCTGCTGCTCGGCGGGCGGGATGCCCGGGCCGCGATCGATCACTTCGAACACGATCGTTCCTTCCGCCGGCGCCGACCAGCGGAGCCGGACGACCGCGTCTGCGGGAGAGAACTTCACCGCGTTGTGGGTCAGGTTGGTCAGGATCTGGATCAGGCGATTCGGGTCGATCGTCAACGTCGAGGGCGCGCCGGGAGCCTCTTCCAGCGCGATGCGGACGCCGGACTCGCCAAGCCCGGCAACGACCTGGGCCAGCACCGAACGGATCGCGATGTCGGTGGGCTCCAGCGTCAGCGCATCGCCCTCCACGCGTGAGACGACGAGAAGATCGTCCACCAGGTGGATCAGACGTTCGGTCTGCGTCTGGACGATGCCGAGGTACTCTTGCTGCTCAGCCGGCGACAGCTCGGGACCACGACGCAACAACATGTCGACGAAGCCTCGGATCCCGGCCAGCGGGGTGCGCAGCTCGTGACTCGTGATCGCAACGAAGTCGCTCTTCATCGTGTCGAGCTCGGTCAGTCGTTCGACGATCGCGGCCTGCTCGGCGCGCAGGCGCGTAGCCTCCAGCGCGACACCCAGCTGGTCCGCGATCGTCTGGAGCGCGTCGATGCGGGCGGGATCGGGGCTCGTCGTTGCGCGCTCGTGGACGGCGCCCACCACCTTGCCTCGAACTCGCATCGGCGCCACGACGTCGCCCTGCGCGACCACCGTTTCGCCGTCGATCGCAGCTGCGGCCACGGGATCGGAGACGGGCGACAACCGCTGACCGAGCAGATAGCCCGGGTCGCCATGCACCCCCGCGACCGCAAAGATCACCTCTCCGGCCGCCCCGGTTGATCTCGTGAGCAGCCCGAGGGCCTCGCACTCGAGCTCCGCGGCGATCCGCCCGGCGGTCGACCGCAGCGTCTCGGCGAGATGTTCGGGCTGCGCGTCGGACAACACGGCGGCGTGGAACGCCGCGATCTCGCGCTGCGCCTCGGATGCCTGCGCCGCTGCAAGTTCGGCGCGCTGGGCCGCCTCGGCCGCCTCGGCCGCCTTCGCCGCCGCGGTGGCGGCGGTGCGCTGCAACGACGAGACGAAGGAACCGGTGACGGCGCCGATCACGAAGGCCATCCCGGCGCGGAACGACACCTGGGAAGCGCCGGCGGCGACCTGGGCACGGGCCGCCTCCTGCATGATCTGCTCCCCGAGGAACAAGGTGGCGCCGATCAGGCCGCCGCGCAGCCCCCATCGGGCCGCCCCCTCGAGCGGGACGAGGTACCCGAGGACCCAGACGGGGTCCGCCGGACCGCTGGGAACCAGCCAGACGAGGCCGAGGATCACGACGGCGTCGAGCACGAAGGCAACCACGCCTATCGCGCGGAACTGCGTGGGCTTCGTCGCCCTGCGGACCGAGCTCGCGATCGCCAGGTTCCCCACGGTGAGGCCGATCACCAGCGCCACAGCCAAGGGGAGCGCGAACGCCGGGTCGTGGCCCCGATCGCGGACGGCAAACCCGACCTGGACCGCCCCGAAGGCGGCCACCAGCCACCGCAGCCAGACCAGGTGTCGCTCGAGCCTTGCCGCTTCGCTATCCGCCCCGTTCATCGCTCGCCGTTCCCTCAGTCTCGGGTCGATACACTAGGCCGCGTTGCGGCGGCGTCGCCGCAACGCCCTCACCTTATGTTCGACACCCTGAGCGATCGCCTCGACGGCGTTTTCAAGAAGCTCCGCAGCCGGGGCAAACTCCACCCCAAACAGGTGGACAACGCGCTGGCGGAGATCCGCACGGCCCTGCTGGAGGCCGACGTGTCCGTCGAGGTTGCCGACGACCTGATCGCGCGTGTACGGGCCCGGGCGCTGTCCGAAGAGGTCCTCAAGAGCCTGACGCCGGCGCAACAGGTCGTGAAGGTGGTGGACCAGGAGCTGACGGTCACGCTCGGAGGCGAACATCATCCCTTCACGCTGCCGGGTGCCAATCCGGCCGTGATCATGCTGGCGGGCGTACAGGGCTCGGGCAAGACGACGGCTTGTGTCAAATTGGCGAAGCATCTCAAAGGCAAAGGCAAGCGCCCGCTCCTGATCGCCGCCGATCTCGAGCGCCCCGCTGCCGTCGAACAACTCCGTACGCTGGGTCGCGAGATCGGCGTGCCCGTGTGGTCGGAAGGGCGCGACCCGGTGAAGCTTGCGAAGAACGGTGTGAAGGAAGCCCAGCGCACCGGCGCCGACGTGGTGATCATCGACACGGCCGGACGGCTCCATGTCGACCCCGAGATGATGAAGCAAGCGCGCAAGATCAAGGATGTCACCAAGGCTCATCACGTGGTCATGGCCTGCGACGCGATGACCGGTCAGGACGCCGTCGTCCAGGCGCGGGCTTTCATGCACGAGGTCGACACGACCGGGTTCATCCTGACGAAACTCGACGGCGACGCCCGAGGGGGCGCTGCGCTGTCGATGACGGCCGCGACGGGTCGCCCGATCTTCTTCGCCGGCACCGGGGAGAAGGTCGATGACCTGGAGCCGTTCTACCCCGACCGCATGGCGGGCAGGATCCTTGGCATGGGCGATGTGCTGACCCTGATCGAGAAGGCGCAGGACACGCTCGATCAGGAGGCCGCCGCCAAGGCCGCGCAGCAGATGCTGTCGGGTCAGTTCAACCTCGAGGATTTCCTGGGCCAGCTGAGGGAGATGCGGAAGCTTGGGCCCATCCAGGACCTGCTGAAGATGTTGCCCGGGGTGCCTGGCGGGAAGGCCGGTATGGAGGAACTGGCCGGCGCGATCGACGAGGGTGAGCTTGCCCGTGCCGAGGCCATCATCCTGTCGATGACGCCCCAGGAGCGGCGGGAACCCGGTATCATCTCCGGACCGCGCCGTCTCCGGATCGCGAACGGGTCCGGGACCAGCACGGCCGACGTCAACACGCTGCTCAAGGACTTCGAGGGCGCGAGGAAGATGATGCGGTCGATGATGGGCGGCAAACGCGGACCGGGCATGAAGATGCCCCAGAACCTTCCAACGAGATAGCTTCCAACGAGATCGAAGGACGAACAGGAATGGCGACGAGGATCCGGTTGCGGCGGATGGGATCGAAGGGTCGGCCCTTCTACCGCGTAGTGGTGGCCGACCAACGGGCACCCCGCGACGGCCGCTTCATCGAAAACATCGGCAAGTATCACCCGTTGAGCGACCCCTCGCTGATCGAGATCGACGAGGAGCGTGCGCTGCATTGGCTCCGGGTGGGGGCCCAGCCATCGAACCAGGTTCGCAACCTCATGAGCAAGCTCGGCATCTGGGAGACCTTCGTCAAGGAGCGTCCGAGCGCCACGATCGGCGTCAAGACCAAGACCGAGCGCCCCGCCAAGGAGAAGGTGTCGAAGAAGGCGCAGGCCAAGGCCGCCCAGGCCGTGAAGACCGCCGCGGCGCCCAAGCCCGCCCCGGTCGAGGAAGCGGCTGCGGTCGCCACGGAGGTGGCTGTCGAGGCTCCGCCCGCCGAGGAGACGGCCGAGGCCTGAGGTGAAGGAGCTCGTCGAGTTCCTATGCCGCGAGTTGGTCGATGACCCCGACGCCGTGCGCGTCGGCGAGCGATTCGACGAGCGAGGCCCTACGTACAGCGTGACGGTGGCCCCCGGTGAGCTCGGCAAGGTGATAGGCCGTGGTGGCCGCACCGCCAAGGCGATCCGCACGGTCGTGCGCGCAGCCGCGTCGCGCCAGGACCTGGCGGCCCGCGTCGACTTCGAGGACTGAGATGGACGAGCCGACGGTGACCGTCGGCCGCATCGCCAAGCCCCACGGTGTGCGCGGTGAGTTGTCCGTGCAGAGCCGATCCGACAACCCCAAGCGCTGGGTGCCCGGCGCGGTCGTCTTCGACGCGACGGGCCACACGTACACCGTGCGCACCGTCCGCCCGCACGGCGAGCGACTGCTCGTGACCTTCGAGGAGATCGGCGATCGAACGGAGGCCGAAGCTGTGGCCGGTATCGAGCTGCTCATTCCCGAGTCCTGGCTTCCGGAGTTGCCCGAGGGCCGGTGGTGGTCTCATCAGGTGGAGGGCCTCGATGTCGTGACGGAGTCCGGAAGAGCCATCGGCCGCATCGCCGAGGTCCTGCCCTACCCGGCCCAGGATCTCTGGCGCGTCGTCGCCGATCCCGGAACCGAGACCTTGATCCCTGCCGTGGACGATCTCGTGGTTTCGGTCGATATCCCCGGCGGCCGTGCCGTCGTACGGGATCTGCCCGGACTGACGGCTCCCGACGACGCGGGCTAGAGCCCGGCGATCTTGGCCAGCTGCACGGGGTTCTTCAAGATGTAGCGTTTCCCGTCGCGGTTCACCATGCCGCGGCGCTGGAAGTCCGCCACGATCCGCGTCACGTTCTCGCGGCTGCCGCCGCAGAGACTGGCGAGGTCCGCGTGCGTAAGCGCGGGCACCGACGTCCCTGCATCGGGGAGATCGTCGAGCGACGACGTGCCCATCTGGAGCAGCCGCTTCGCGACCCGCCCCTTGAGGTCGAGGTACAGCAGGTCGTCGGAGAAGGCCTGGTGTTCCTGGATCTGCCGCGCGAGAGCGGCCAGCAGCTGGCGCGCGGCTCCCGGCTGCCTCGTGATGAAGTCGATGAAGTCATCCCCGGGCGTCGTCCACACATCGGTGTCCTCGAGGGCGAGCAGATCGGCGCCCCGGGGGAGGTTCCCGAGCACACCGAGCTCGCCTAAGAACTGCGGTGTGTCGACGGACGCGTGCAGGATCCGAGCGCCGGTCGGGGAGAAGGAGGCGATCTCGATCCGCCCCTCGAGGAGGAAATACACGTCCGGGGAGGGATCCCCCTGGTGGCAGATGTAGGTGCCACGGCGGAAGCGGTGCACCGCCCCCTGCGAGGCGAGCTTCTCGACATGCTCCTGGGGGACACCCCGGAGCACGGGGGTGGAGGCCATGGCGGGAACGAGCCCGGCGTCGGTGGTAGCGGCCATCGTGGTGGAGCCTACCGGCAAGGTGCGGGTCTCCGCTACCCGGCGCGGATCAAGCGAAAGGCCCGGGCCATCGGGCCCGGGCCTTTCGTGCCACCAGTTCGTTGGCTCAGACCCTCTTCGCACTCCAGCGCCTCGCACTCCAGCGCCTCGCACTCCAGCGCCTCGCACTGAAGCGCCGCGCCGACGTCTTCTCGGCATCGCGGATCCCCGCTGCCGCCTGCTCGCCCTCGGGCCGCTTCGGCTGAATCTTCTTGTCGCCCATCTCGCCGCTCCCTCTGTCCGGGGCCCTCTTGGGCCGGTGCAATGTCGGCATCATCCCGCTGGAACGCCGAGTCGTCGGTATCGCGGGTCACATCCGCTCGGTGCTTTCCGTCACGGCAGATGTGTGACGAACGTCACTCGTCTAGCTCAGGCAGGTCGATCGGATCCGGTCGAGGCGTACACGCTCCACAGAACAGGGCGTCCTCGACCACGAGGGCGCGGGTCATATCGCCGCCTCGGAAGAGCTCGAGGACGTACGGCTGCTCCTTGGCGTGGTCCTCGCACACGCCACGCCCACAGAATCGGCAGGAGCCGACCGCCGTCCGGCGGCAATGCCAACACACCATCGGATCCTCCTCAGTGCTCCATGTTCCGGTCGGGTGTTCGTTCCGCCGCGCCGCGTCGGAACGTTCGAGCGATCACGCGGATGAATCCCTCGCGATCCAGAACGAAGACCCGCAGCGGCGTGTGCGCGGTCACGCTGGCATTGCGTGGCTCGTCGGTCAACAGCGCGATCTCGCCGAAGTGCTGGCCGGGACCGAGGGTGGCGATGATCGCACCGTCCCTCTCGACGTCAACCTGTCCGGCGCCGATCGCGAAGAAGGCATCGCCGGCTTCGCCCTGCCGGATCAGTCGCTCCCCGGGCGCCACGTTGCGCCATTCGCCGTGCTCCAGGACGAGGGCGAGGTCAGTCGTGGACAAGGTCCGCAGCGGCGGCAGCGAGCGAAGCTCGGCGTAGGCCTGCATCGTCGGGGCGAAGTCCGGCGCGTCGATGTCGTCGGCGAGCAGCCGATCGAACGATGCCTTGTCGACGCGGAACAGCGTCGCCTCACCTTCGGCGCGCGCGGTGGCCGCTCGCACGCCGGAGCCCATGAGCCCAAACTCGCCGAAGGCGTCGCCACGCCCGAGCGTGGTGATGATTCGGGTGTCGCCCTCCTCGAGATCCTCGTCTTCGATATGGATCGTGCCGGAGCGCACGACGTAGAACGCGTCGGCGACGTCGCCGCGGCGGAACGCTGCTTGGCCGTCGCGAACGGTCACCAGCTCGATCCGGCCCGCGAGATCCGACAGCACGTTCTCGTCGAGGTCGTCGAAGGCGGGGAGCGCATCGATCAACGCAGCCGCCTCGATCCGCCACGACCGTTGCACGCGGAACCTGATCTGATCGCGGATCGATTTCAGACGCTTGTACACGCTCCGCCCGAGCGTGAGCAGCCCGCGGATCAGCGGACCGATGAACACCAAGGCAAGCAACACCAGCAGGATCCGTGAGCCGAACCCACCCTCCCACAGGCTGGTGATCAGGCCGCCGAAGATCTCCTTCCAGAAGAAGTAGGCGGTGTAGAAGGAGAAGATCGTGAACGCGATCCCGACGATCCCGTAGAAGCCGAGCCCGAGCTCCTGCAGGCTGAACTTCTCCCATGTGGCGATCTTGTGCCACAGGTCGCCCTGGATGAAGTTGATCGAGCGCCGCCGCAGGTTCGGCACCTGGATCAGGTCCGAGAAGATCCAGTACCCGTCGAGCTCCAGCAGCGGGATCAGGTTCATGAAGATCAAGAAGTAGTTGATCAGGGCGAACCGGTAGAGGAACGCCGCGACACCGCTGCCCGGGGTGGCCACGATCACGAGGGAGGCAACGCCGGCGAGAATCATCTCCGAGAACGGCCCCGCGAACGACTGCACGACCCGCTCACGGCGATCCAACATCAAACCGTCGGACGCGTCGACGAAGAAGGCCGGCGACCCGAAGAAGATGAAGAAGCCGGCGCCGAGCACCCGACGCTCGTAGTGGATCAGCGCCACGGCGTGCCCCAGCTCGTGGGCGAAGGTGAGGAAGAGGGCGAGTGCGAGGAACAGCAGGGTCTCAACCGGTGCTGCGGTCGTCGACAGTTGATAGCGCCCCGATTGCTGCACGCCGATGAACGCGACGAGGCCGACCAACGCCACGATGGAGCAGAGCACAACCATGACAGGGCGGAAGAAGAGCTTCAGGCCGCCCCGATACGCGCCCTCGACGAATCGCTCCGCTCCTGACCACGAGATCCGGAGGTTCTTCGCGAAGTCGCGGAGTTTCCGCCGGCCCGCCGAGGCGCGATCGAGGTGCAGCTGCACCAGCACCTTCACATCCGGTCGGGCGGGATCGAGGAACCCTCCCTCACGCAGCGCCACGATCAGCCCGAGCACAGCGCCGGGATCGAGATCGCCGACCGCCTGCAGGTGATCGACGATCAGCTCCTGCGCTGTCTTCGTGCCGTCCATCTGCGCCATGAGCGTCGCCTCCCACGGCTGGAGCTCGAAATGGAGGGCGTGGTCGGGGCGAGCGACGATCGCGAAGTCGTTGCCCCAGCGCATCTTGAAGTTCTTGATCTCGGTGCCCTCCGCGAGCGTGGGCGCGAACGTCTCGGGATCGAGCATCGCCGTCAGCTCGTCCCACAACCCTCCGGCGTCGCCCTCGGTCGGAGGCGCCGCCGCCAGCGATGCCGACAGAGCCGGTGCAACCGGCCTTCCGGGCTGACTTTGCGAGCGGATGGCGGCGGAGACGAGACCAGGAACGTGCAACGCTTTGCGGCGGGCGGCGCGCTCGCGGATCGCGTCGACGCCCACGATCGAGCCCGCGATGAGCAGCGCGGCGAGGATCAGGTACTGCATACTCCTCCTCGGACTCCGGAAGCGAACGGCCGGAACGCATCCTGCCCGAGGGGGGCGGTTCCCGCAACCCGACACGCTTCCCGCGTGTCGCGCATCACACCGGATCGGTCGCCGACGACACACGTCGATGGTGACGGTCGTCATCGCGACAGCAGACCTCGATTCCTACGCTGTTGCCATCGACACAGGGGGTGCGCAGATGCTGAACGGAGACGCTGCCAAGTACCGGGTGAACGACATGGTCCGCATCGCGGAAGGCCACCGGGCCAGCCGCAGTATCGCCGCGCGCCGGTCGGCGCAGCGCGCAACGTCGATCCGCCGGGTCGCGGCCTCCACCGCGACGCTGCTGACGATCCCCTTCCGCCACTGACGCCACGAGGCCGCGCCGACGGGGCGCGGTAGCCTCGGGGCGTGCGTATCGACATCATCACGATCTTCCCGGGGTTGTTCCCTGGATTCCTGACCGAGAGCCTGCTCGGCAGGGCGATCGAGAGTGGTCTCGTCGATGTGCGCATCCACGATCTGCGCGACTGGTCCCTGGATACGCACCGCAGTGTCGACGATGCGTCCTTCGGTGGTGGCCCGGGCATGGTGTTGAGGGTGGAGCCGCTGTTCGCAGCGGTCGAGTCGCTCGATCCGGACCGAGGTCGCGTGCTTGCGTTGTCGCCTTCGGGGCCCCGACTGGACCAGACGCTCGTGGTCGAGCTTGCCGCAGAGCCACACCTCACGCTGTTGTGTGGGCGCTACGAGGGGTTCGACGAGCGGGTCATCGACGGCCTCCCCGCGCAGGAAGTCTCGATCGGCGACTACGTCGTGTCCGGAGGAGAGCTGCCAGCGCTCGTCCTCGTCGAAGCGGTCACGCGCCTGCTCCCCGGCGTGATCGGCAAGGAGCAGTCCCACGCGCGCGATTCCTTCAGCGAGTCCGGTTTGCTCGATCACCCCCACTACACACGGCCGCAGGCGTTCCGAGGCCTGCGTGTGCCGGAAGTGCTGGTCTCGGGCGACCACGCAGCCATCGAGACATGGCGTCGCGACGCCGCACGCGCCAAGACCGCGCGCAACCGCCCCGACCTCGGCGAGAAGCAGCGCTAGAAGGGTCCTCGCGGAGCTCGACACGGCGGGAGACGGCGCTCCGTGAGCGCCTCGAGGGCGAGGTTACGCCCCCAGTTGCTCCCGGCCCAGCCGCTCGCGGTCTGTCGTTCGAGTTGGTCGCGCATGCACGCCAGAATGCCTTCGAAGTCGGTGCGCGCGGCCGGGGTCAGCGAATCGAGCGCGGCCGCCATCGTCGGCGCGGCGTCGGCGGACAACCGCGTCAGCTCTCTGGCATCTAGCGGAGCCCCGTTCGCCGCCCGCGAGATGTTCCGCGTCGCGATGAACGCATCCAGGTTCACGACGTTGAGACCGAGCACCGCAGCAGTCGCGATCACGACGGCCGCGAAGGGCAGCCACGCCGCTCGACCGCGCACGACCGTCACCATGGCGCAGAGCAGGAGTGCACCGATCGCCAGGATCGCGGTGTGCGCCAACACCCGCAGCCACGTGTAGCCATATGCATCCTCGTACAGCGCCAGCCGATGGAACGCCGATACGAGCACCACGAGCACGAACACGATCAGGGTGAGGCCGAGCGCCTGGAACACCAGGCGGACGCCCCGCGGCAGGGGGCGCGGCAGCGCAGCCCAGGCGAAGGCAAGGACGCCCCCGGCGATCGCAGTGGCACTGAGCAGTTGCCAGAAGCCGGTACGCGCGTACTGCGCGTACGTAAGCCCCTCGGCGGTCAGAACCTGCGCGCGCCCGCCGAAGAAGACCGTGAACTGCACCGCTACGAAGGCCCCGAAGATGACGTCGGCCACCACAAGCAGTGCGACCCAGTCGCCGGCCCGCGCCCACGCAGCGCGGACCGGCCGTTGCGCTGCCGCGTCGATCGTCGAGGGGCCCAGCGTGCCGATGGCAACAAGTGTCGCGAGCGCCAGTGCTCCGACCGCAAGCACGAGCGCGCGCGAGGCGATCGAGCCAGGCGCCACCCGGATCGGGACTCGGACATACCGGGCGAACACCGCGTCGGCGCTGGCCAACAACACCAGCAGCGCCAGGGCGACGGGCACGACGAGGAGCAACCCACGCGCCAGACCCCCCGCCGTGCCTCGCCATGAGCGCAGGAGGCGGGTTGGCGGGCCGGCAAGGCTGGCTGCGCCCTCCGGCATCGCCTGCAGTGGACTCCACACGAGCCGTGCCAGGTAGGAGCGAGTCGTCGTCGCGATCGGCGTGCCGAGCCTCGCAAACGAAGCTCCGGCGCACAACAGCGCACCTGCGGCGAGCACGTTGAGCCCTGTCAGGACCGGGGACGCGCGCAGTGTGAGACAGGCGCCGATCGCGCACGCCGCGACGACGAACGGCGCGCCGGCGCGACGCGGTCGCACGAACGTAATGACCGCAGCACCCGCGAGCCAGGTCGCCAGGGTCAGCGCGAGGCCGCTGGGTGTCCGCGCCGCGGCGTCGGCAAGGAATCCGAACGCGCAAGCCGCGGCGACACCCCCCCAGGTTCCCGCGTGCCGGCTCCGCCGATCAGGTCTCGCAGGAAGGGAACGAGCGATCGCGGTGGTGTCGTCCATGCGCCGGGAGCTTCAGACGGCGGAATCCCCGGCGCAAGACGTGACACGGCGTCAGCATCGGTTCGTGACGGTTCCGTCACAAGGTGTTACAGGCGAATCGCCGCAGACGGCGTCGGCCCGCTGGTACAATCGCGAGCCGTTGCCATGAACAAGACTGATCTGATCGAGCAGCCGTTCCTGCGCACGGACCTCCCGGAATTCCGCCCCGGCGACACCGTGAAAGTGGACGTCCGCGTGGTGGAGGGGAATCGTGAGCGCGTCCAGGTGTTCCAGGGCGTCGTGATCCGCCGCTCCGGTGGCGGGATCCGCGAGACCTTCACCGTGCGCAAGATCTCGTTCGGTGTCGGCGTGGAACGTACGTTCCCGGTGCACTCGCCCTCGATCGCCAAGCTCGAGATCGTGCAGCGCGGGCGGGTGCGGCGCGCCAAGCTGTATTACCTGCGCGACCTGCGAGGCAAGAAGGCCCGCATCAAGGAGCGCCGGATCGACGACGCCAAGCTGGCTGCGATGGAGGCCGCCGCCGAGGCCGCGGCGGAGACGGCCGAAGCCGGGAAGGCGGACGAGGAAGCAGAGATCGTCGCCGACGGATCGGACGCACCTATCGAGAACCAGGCCGCCGCCGAGGAATCCGCGGAAGAACCAGCCGAGGGCTAACCCGTGGCCGAGCGGCCCGGCGATGTAGTGGCGCCGACGCCCTGCGAGCACCCGGATGGCGAGCGCGCCGATCGGTCCTGGCGTGAACTCCCGATCCTGTTGATCGCCGCGTTGGCGATCGCGATCATCGTCAAGACGTTCCTGATCCAAGCCTTCTTCATCCCGTCGATCTCCATGGCACCGACTCTGGAGAAGGGCGATCGCGTCCTCGTGTGTCGGATCTGTCTGCACGTCAGCGACATCCAGCGCGGCGACGTGATCGTGTTCTCCGATCCACACCCCACGGCGGGACCGGACCAGGGAACGATCGGGGACGCGCTGCACTGGCTCGGTGAGGGTATCGGCGTCGCGCAACCGGAGAACGAGGACTTCATCAAGCGGGTGATCGGTCTACCCGGTGACGTCGTCGAGCTGCATGACGGGAAGCTGTTCGTCAATGGAGAGCAGGTCGACGAACCGTATCTGAATCCCGAGATCGACACCACTCCTTACGGGCCCGTGACGGTTCCCGATGGGATGCTGTTCGTGCTGGGGGACAACCGGGCCAACTCGGGCGATTCCCGGTATGAACCACCGACGGGCGTCGGTCTCGTCCCGGAAGATAAGGTGATCGGAACGGCGTTCGTGATCGTGTACCCGCCGTCAAGATGGGGGTCGCTGTAGCCACCGATCTGGAGCGCTACGAGGCGGCACTGCGCGCGCAAGGGTTCGCGCGTATCGCCGGCGTCGACGAGGCCGGCCGGGGAGCCCTCGCCGGCCCGTTGGTCGCCGCCGCGGTGATCATGCCCGCAGACTTCGACACGACGGGCATCCGCGACTCCAAACAACTCACGGCCAAGCAACGCGACACGCAGTTCGCCCGGATCGTCGCGGGCTGCACGTTCGCGGTGGCCAAGGCCGAGCCGCCCATGCTGGATCTCCGCGGCCTCCATCGGTCGAACCTGGCGCTACTGCGCCGCGCGGCGCGGGCGCTGGATCCCGAGCCCGACTACGTGCTCACGGATGGCTTCCCGGTACCGCGGATGCCGTGTCCCGCCCTGTCGATGAAGAAAGGCGACACGGTCTCGGCCAGCGTGGCCGCCGCCTCGATCGTCGCGAAGGTCACGCGTGACCGGATCATGCTGCGGCTGGCGCGACGGTATCCGGACTTCGGGTTCGCCCACAACAAGGGTTACGGCACTCCGGACCACTGGGTGGCGTTGCAGGCCCACGGTCCGACGCCGGTGCACCGGCTGAGCTTCTCGGGGGTCGGCCAACCGTCTCTACCGGGGATCGGACGGGCGGACGTCGGCCCCGCGTGAGAGCATGAGGCCCGATGGAAGACGACATCGAACGCTTCGAAGAAGAACGTGAGATGGAGCTGTATCGGGAGTACCGAGACGTGCTACCGATGTTCAGCTTCGTGATCGAGACCGAACGCCGCTTCTACCTCGCGAACAAGGTCGATATGGGCCCGATGGAAGACGGCTGGGTCCGAGTGGCACTGACCGATGCGTGGGTGTGGGACATGTTCCGCCCGGCTCGGTTCGTCTCGAGCGTGCAGGTGATGACCCGCCGCGACGTGAACGTCGAGGAGCTCCGCCGGGACGACACGACGATCCCCGAGGCCCCCGAGCTTTCGCCCAGCTAGCGTTCACTTGCCGCTGGCGGTGTCAGAGGCCGCCGATACGGTCCGTGCGATGGATGAGCGGGCGAGCGTGGGTCGCCGCGGCGAGTTCGCCGCGGAAACGCGGTATGTGGCGCGCGGTTATCGAGTGGTCGCACGCAACTGGCGTTGCCGTCTCGGTGAGCTCGATCTGGTGGTGGCGCGCGGTCGATCGCTGGTGATCTGCGAGGTCAAGACCCGGCGCGGCTCGCGCTTCGGCGGGGGGTACGAAGCGGTCGACGCCCGGAAGCGCCAGAAGGTTCGAACACTGGCAGAGGTCTACCTGCTGCAGACGGGTCCACAGCCTTCGTCGGTTCGTTTCGACGTCGCCAGCGTGTGGTTGCGACCCGACGGCTCAGCCTCTGTCGAGATCTTCGAGGACGCCTTCTGACAGTCGGCGCAGCGCAGCCAACAGGGCATCGAGCTCGACCCGTGTCGCGAGGTAATTCACGATGCCGGCGCGCAGATAGGTTCTGCCGCGAAGGGTCGTCATGCTGACCCAGCTCGTGCCGTCCACCTCCAGCGCACGCTGCAGCGCGTTCTGGTACGCGTTGATGCGTTCGCTCGTCCACGTGCGCCCGCTTGCGGGCAGGTGTCGGAAGCAGACGACCGACAGCTCGGGTTCGCACGCGAGGTCGAAGTCCTCGGCCGCACGCAGCGATGCGGCGAGGTACGCGGCAAGGTCGTCGGTGTACTCGATCAGGCCACCCAATCCGTCGGTGCCCAGATGCTGCCAACTCATCCAGAGTTTGAGCGCCCGGAAGCGGCGTGTGCCTTCGATGGAGTACTCGTAGTAGTTCAGAGGTGCGTCCTCGGGCCGGCTCGACGCGTAGTACTCGGGGGCCCGGTGGAACGTGTCGAGCAGATCCTGGCGTCGTCGCACGACCAATCCGCCGATGTCGTATGCCTGGAAGAACCATTTGTGAGGATCGACGGTGACGGAGTCTGCGAGCCCGAGGCCGGGCATCCGGCCGGCATCGCGCGTCGAGAGCCGGGCCGCGCCCCCGTATGCGGCGTCCACGTGGAACCACAGACCCTCGCCGGAGGCGAGCGCCGCCAGCTCGGGCACGTCGTCGACCGACCCGGTGTTCGTCGAGCCTGCGACAGCGCTGATGGCCAGCGGAGTCAGCCCGGCCGCGCGATCGGCGGCGATCGCGGTCGCGACCGGCGGCGCCTGCAGACGGAACCGGTCGTCGGAAGCGACCACATGCAGCGTGGCCTCGGGGAAACCCAGGATGTCGAGGCCGCGGGCCACGGAGAAGTGTGTTTGGTCGCTCGCATACACCCGCACGCCCTCGAGGTCGGCGCCGCGAGGGACGCGATCCAGGCCTCGCAGCCTCCGCAGATGCACCTCACGGGCCACGGCCAACGCCATGAGGTTCGCCATCGCGCCGCCGCTGGTCAGGACCCCCCACGAGCCGCCGGGCAACCCGATGAGTTCGCACAGCCAGCGGGTCACCTCTTCTTCCACGAAGGCGCCGACGGGTCCCGCATGCCAGACGTCGACGCCCTGCTGGAGCCATTGACCGAGCACCTCGCCGCCGACGGACATCGCGAGCGGCGGCGGTGTGAAGTAGCTGAAGGCCGCAGGGTGTTGGGCGTTGAAGGTCATCGGCGCGACCCGTTCGCGGAAGGCACGCAAGACGGCCTCCGCCGGTATGCCGCGGGCCGGCATCGTCGCGGGCTCCCCGGTGGCGCCGAAGAACGCCCGACGGGATTCCGGGTAGCTCTGCGGATGGATCGGCCGGTTCATGGCCCGTTCGAACAGCCAATCGAACGCCTCGCGCGTGATCGCGTCGGCGAAGCGCTCGAGCGCTGCCCGGGCTGCCGCATCGCCGAGATCGAGCAGTTCCGGATCGGGGACGCGTGGAAGATCGTCGCGCGGCATCGAGGGAGGCTACTAAGGCCCGGGCATGACATCTGTCACGGATCGACCTCGCGGCCCGCAATACCGTCGCGCGCATGTACGGACGGGTGCAGGGGATGACGCTGCTCGGGGTGGGCGGCCATCCCGTGACGGTCGAAGCGTTCGTCGGGCGCGGGCTTCCGGCACTCACCTTCACCGGCCTGCCGGGGGCGGCGGTGCAGGATGCCCGAGACCGCATACGGCCGGCCGTCGAACACGCGGGGCTCGAGTGGCCGTTGCGACGCGTGGTGGTCAACCTCGCCCCCGGAAACCTTCGCAAGGAGGGCGCGGGGCTCGACCTCCCGATCGCGGTCAGTGTGCTCGCGGCCACCGGTCAGGTCCCGGCTCCGTCGCTCACGGGCGTCGTGTTCTTCGGTGAGCTCTCGTTGAAGGGCGAGGTGTTGCCGATCCCTGGGGTGCTCTCGGCGGCGATCGCGGCGGCGCGGGGCGGGCTGCCCACGGTCGTGGTGCCCGAAGCCAACGCGGTCGAGGCGGCGCAGGTCGACGGCGTGCGGGTTGTGGGCGCTGCCACCCTCGAACAGGTTGTCCTGTTCCTCCGCGGTTCGTGGCACCCGCCGGCGATCGAGGTTGGCCCGGGTGCGGGATGGCAGGCACCGGCCGCCGACCTGGCGGACGTTCGCGGCCAGGAACAGGCTCGGCGGGCGCTCGAGGTCGCGGCGGCTGGGGGGCACAACCTGCTGCTGGTGGGCTCGCCCGGGGCCGGCAAGACCATGCTCGCCCGTCGCCTCGCCTCGATCCTGCCGGAGCTGACGCATGACGAGGCTCTGGAGGCGACACAGTTGCACTCCGTTGCCGGGTTGCTCGCGGGGAGTGGTTTGCTGCGTCAGCGCCCCTTCCGATCGCCGCATCACTCGATCAGTACTGCGGGGCTGCTGGGCGGCGGCTCGACCGTGTTTCGACCGGGAGAGGCGAGCCTCGCGCACCGGGGCGTGCTGTTCCTCGACGAGCTGACCGAGTTCCGCCGCGACGCGATCGAGGCCCTTCGGCAACCGCTGGAAGACGGCGAGGTCGTCGTCACGCGGGCCGCGGGTTCGGTCACCTTCCCCGCGCGATTCACCTTGATCGCGGCGGCCAATCCATGTCCCTGCGGGTTCCGCGACGACGCGGTGCGCATGTGCGGGTGTCGCGACGATCAGCGCGCACGGTACCGCGGGAAGCTGTCGGGCCCTCTGTTGGATCGGATCGATCTGCGTCTGCGCGTGCCGCGGCTGACCAAACACGAGCTCCTGGGCGCGACCGGTGGTGAGGCCTCGGTGGTCGTCCGCGAACGGGTGATCGCCGCGCGTGAGCGACAGCTCGCTCGCTATCGCAACACCGGCTGGACCTGCAACGCGCACCTGCCCGGGCCGTTCGCACGACGCGAGGCGTCGATGACCGCGGCGGGGGAACGGCTGCTCGGCGACGCCGTCGATGCCTCGGCCCTGTCCGGACGGGGGTTCGACCGCGTGGTCAAGGTCGCGCGCACCGTTGCCGACCTCGGCGCGGCCGAGCGGGTCGACGTCGTGCACATCGCCGAGGCGTTGTCCTATCGCGAGGCCTTCGAGGCGGAGGAGCGCAGGGCGCGTGCCAGTTGACGAGGGTGCCCCTCGGCCCGAGGGGTTCCCATCGGACTTCGGGCAGGGCTCCGGTGATGCAGACGCCGCCTTGGCGTTGCGCTGTCTGCTCGGCATCACGCCGCGCGACCTCCACGAGCTGATCTGGCGTGAGGGGTCGGCGGCAGCGAGCGTCCAGGCGATCATGGCCGGGGCTGCAGGCTCCGACAACGACCGGTCCTTCTTGGAGGAGACCACACCGACGCACGTCCGGCGGCGTCTCGACGCCGCCGGAGTTCGCTTCGCGCTCGCCGGCGATCCGGAGTACTGGCCGGCGTTCCTGCGCTTGGCCGATCCGCCGGTGGGTCTGTTCCTGCGCGGGCGCCCGTTGCGACTTGGCGATCGCAGGGTCGCCGTCGTTGGGTCGCGGCGGCCCTCGAAGCTGGGGATCGACGCGGCCCGCGATCTCGGTCGGGGGCTGGCTGCCTCTGGCGTGGTGGTTACGAGCGGAGGTGCGATCGGCATCGATGCCCGGGCGCACGAAGGGGCGCTGGATGCCGGCGGCACGACGGTGGCGGTGCTCGGTTCCGGTATCGACGTCGAGTACCCCGCAACGAATCGTGCTCTGTTGCGCGAGATCGTTCAGCGTGGCACGCTCGTAAGCGAATATCCGCCTGGGGTACCGGCGGAGCCCTTCCGATTCCCGGCTCGGAATCGGCTCATCGCTGGACTCTCGATCGGTGTCGTGATCGTCGAGGGTGTGGCACGCAGCGGTACGCGCAGCACGGCGGACTACGCCTCACAGCTGGGGATCGATGTGTTCGCCGTGCCCGGCCCGGTGAACAGCCCGCTCACCGAGGCCCCGCACGAGTTGATCCGCGACGGTGCCCGGTTGATCCGTGGTGCCGAAGACCTGCTCGATGATCTCGGGCTCGAGTCCGGCGGCGCTGCGTTGGCGTCGCTCGACGGTCTGCCGCCCGACGAAGGTCTTGCCCTGGCCGCGCTCATCGAGCCGATGCTGCCCGACGCGGTCTCGCGGATCACCGGGTTGTCGATTCCCGATACGGTCACTGCGCTCATCCGACTCGAGGTCCGGGGGTTGGTAGAGGGTGTTGGCGGTCGCTTCCAGCGGACGTTTCGTCCTGCGGCCCAGGCCTGAAGGTCTCTCCGGGGACGAATGCCGCCCCTGGCACGAGTTCGGCCGACGCCCATCCGGGTGATTGCGTCAGCCGTAGGCCGCTGGGACGATACGTCCCGGCTTTGGCCGGACCCGCCGGCGCGCCTGGAGAGGACTCGTGGCACCCGTATCCAACGACGACGCGCTGCCCGCACCCCAGCGTGAGCTGATCGATTCGTTCCTTGCACATCTGCGCCTGGAGCGTCACCTCGCGGTCAACACCCGGACCGCATACCGTACGGATCTGCTGCACCTCGCGACGTTCCTGCATCGATCGCACCGGACCTTGGAGGGAGCGGATCAGGCGACCTTGCGTCGCTTCCTCGCCCAGCAACACGCACTCGGATACGCCCGCGCCTCGATCGCCCGGCGCGTGGGCGCGATCCACACCTTCTACCGGTGGGCGAACGACGCGGGGCGCATCGATCGCGATCCGTCCCTGCTGCTCGGCAGGCCGAAGGTCGCCAACCGCCTCCCGACCGTGCTGCGGGCGGGTGAGGCAGCGGCGCTGATGGAGGTGCCCGCCGCGACCCCCGCCGAGGATCCGGTCGACCAGGCGGTGCGCCTGCGCGACGAGGCGATCCTGGAGTTGCTCTACGGATCCGGCCTGCGGGTGAGCGAGGTCACGACGCTTGAGCGGACGGGGCTCGACCTCGACGGCGGCCGGGTACACGTGATCGGCAAGGGCGCGAAGCAGCGCCGGGTGCCGCTTTCGGACTACGCGGTGGCGGCGCTTCGGGTGTGGCTGGCCGAGGCCCGTCCGATCCTCGCGACGGTCCCGACCGAGGCGCTGTTCCTGAATCGCAAGCACAAGCCGATCACCCCGCGTGACGTTCGAGCGATGGTGGACGGTTATGCTGATGCCTTGTTGCCGGGGCGCCGGGTCGGCCCGCACACGCTTCGGCACTCGTTCGCGACACACCTGTTGGAAGGAGGGGCTGACATCCGCGCGGTACAGGAACTGCTGGGACATAGCAGCGTTGCCACCACCCAGCGCTACACGCACGTCTCGCGGGCGCGGCTCTTCGAGGCCTATGAGCGCTCCCACCCGAGGGCCTGACGGTGAGTCCCGCGAAGAAGGCCGCCGCCGCGCCGAGCAAGGCGAAGCCCAAGATGGCGACCGCCACGAAAACGAAGGCCAAGGGCATCGACACCTCTGCCCCGCCGACGGATCCGCGCGCCGTGTCCCACACCGTGCCACCCCAAGTCGACGACGCACTCGGCAAGAGTTGGCACGCGTTCAAGGCCGACGCCGACGGCCAGGCGCGCGAGCGCTTGATCCTGCACTACGCCCCGCTCGTGAAATACGTCGCTTCTCGGGTAGCGACCGGTCTCCCCGCCTCGGTTGATCAGGCAGATCTCGTGTCCTACGGGATGTTCGGCCTGATCGATGCCTTGCAGAAGTTCGAGCCCGGTCGCGGCAACAAGTTCGAGACCTACGCGATCCCGCGTATCCGCGGGGCCATTATCGATGAGCTCCGCGCGATGGACTGGGTGCCCCGCTCCGTCCGGTTCAAGCAGCGTGAGATCGAGAAGGCCCTGGCCGATCTCGAGTCCATGCTCAAGCGTCAACCCTCCGAGAAGGAGCTCGCCGAGCGGCTCGGCATGTCGTTGCACGAGCTGCACGAGGTGATCACGCAGATCTCATTCGTCTCCGTGCTCGCGCTCGATGAGACCGTCTCGGTCGGCGCCGACCGCGGCGAGAAGGTATCGCTGGTCGACACGCTGGCCGACAAGGGGTTCGACCCGATCAGCGGCGTGGAGTCGCAGGAGACGCGCGGACTGTTGGCGGCAGCGATCAACGAGTTATCCGAGCGCGAGAAGATCGTCGTGACGCTGTATTACTTCGAAGGCCTCACGCTGGCGGAGATCGGGGAGATCCTCGGCGTCACTGAATCGCGGGTGTGCCAGATCCACACGAAGGCCGTCGGCGTGCTTCGCGGCCAGATGACGGAATACGACTAGCACCACCGCTGTCTGTGCGGTCCGTCACGATGCGCATGTCCGCGCACCCGTAAGGTTGCCGACGTGAGACGCGGAGCGCTGCGCATGACCCTCCTCGCGATCGCGATCGTGGTCGTGATCGTGGTCGCCCCCGACGCCCACGCGGTCGTCCCGTGGGTGTGGCCGGTGACCGGTGCCGTCCTGCGCGGCTTCGACCCTCCCGATTCGCCCTACGGCGCCGGTCATCGCGGCATCGACATCGCGGCCGCGTTGCAAACGGTGATCGTCGCCCCCGACGACGGCGTGGTGACCTTCGCGGGGAAGGTCGGTGGACGTCTCTTTCTCACGATCGATCATGGTGGCGGGCTGACGAGCACCGATTCGTGGCTGACCTCGGTGCTCGTCCGTAAGGACGATCGCGTTGTCCGGGGACAACCTGTCGCGACCACCGGCTGGGGGCACGCCGACCTCACCGTGCCGCACCTCCACTTCGGCGTCCGTCTCGATGGTGGCTACGTCGATCCGCTCGACTATCTCGAGCCGTTGTCGGTCTCGGCGCTCATCCGCTTGGCACCCTTGAGCGTTCCGGCGCCTCTGTCCGCCACGGGTAGGATGACGGCCCTTGCGTACCCCACGCCTCCTCGTTCCCCTGCTGGTGTCCGTCGCCGCGTCGGCGTTCGCCCCGGCGTTCGCGGCCACGTCGAACCCGCCGTGGCCTCAGTTCCAAGGCAACGCAGCCCGCACGGGCGCCGCCGAGGACGCGCCGGCGCTCCCATATCGCGTCTCGTGGAACGCGCCGGCCGACATCGGTGATACGACCCACGTCAGCGGCCTGCCGGCCCCCGTGCTGACGTCGTCGCTGGCGATCGTCGTCGGTCGCGAGGAAATCTCGGCGGTCAATCTCGCATCCGGGACGCCCGCCTGGTCCGCTCCTCGCGCGCTGGGGCCCTCGTCCACCCCCGCGGTCGCAGGCGACCTCTTGTTGTTCTTGGAGGGCGGAGGCGACGAGTCCGCATCCGCGTCCAGCACCCCTTCGGCGTCCGCCACGTCGACGAGCGCCAGTGCGACGCCGAGCGCGAGCCGGTCACCCGCGACACAGACCTCGGCCACCACCTCGCCGCGGTCACCGTCACGGTCCGCGTCGCCATCCGGATCCGCATCCTCCGTCCCGACCGCCACGACGACCTCGACCCTGGTTGCGATCGACCTTTCGACGCAGAAACGATCGTGGACGGTCCCGCTCTCTGATGTCAGCCACGCGGGCGTGCTCCTCGTCGGCGACACGGCGATCGTCGGTACGGACGACGGCCAGGTCACCGCTGTCGATACGGCCAGCGGCGAGCAGCGGTGGAGCATCGGGGCCGGCGATCACCTGACGGCGCCGATGGCGGGCACGAACGATCTCGTGTTCGCGAGCGTGCGTCCCCAGACGCAGGGACAGCCGTCCCTTGTCGCGCTGCGCGTGAACGACGGTTCGGAGTCGTGGCGATACCAACCGGGAGGAACGGTCGTGGATCTCGGCGGACCGAGCGTGGCCGGCGACCTCGCATACCTCGTCGCGTCCGATGACTCGATCCGCGCGATCGCGATCGCCGACGGGTCGCAGCGTTGGGCCTCGCAGCTGTACACGCCGACCGCGGGCTCGCCGCCAGCGGTCGGCGGCGACGGCGTTTTCGTGACGGATCAATCGGGGACGGTCTACGGGTTCGACCCGGCTTCCGGCACCGAGCGGTGGCGCTTCGCCACCAACCGTTTCGCGATCGGGGGGCCCATCGTGACCGCCGACGCGGTGCTGCAGCCCGCGAGCGACGGCACGATCCTGGCGATCGACACGGCGAGTGGCCACCAGGTCTGGCACGCCTCTGTGGCCGACGCCGCGGTGATCGGGCTGGCGGCCTCTGCGGACCTGATCGTGGCCACGCACACAGGAACCGCCCCGGGGTTCGTCGCGTTGCAGACCGACCCCGCCGGCGTCACGGAGGACATCACCAGTCCGACCACGGCCGATCCCGGTGGGCTCCTGCTCGCGTGGTTGGCCGCCGCGCTGCCGATCTGCGCCGTGTTGATCGTGCTCGGGCGCACCCTCGGCGCCCGCCTGGGCACCCTCGATCTGGGGACCGCCGACGATGAGGACCTCGTCGATCCTTGGGAAACGGATCCGGAGGGCGCGCCGTGAGCAACAACAATAGAAAGAAGAAGAAGCGGCCGTCCGGCTCGACCTCGACGTATCGCGCGCCGGCGAAAGATACCGGTCCGCCTCGCCGAGGTCTCCTCGACGGGTTGTTCGCACCGCGCCCGCCCGGCGGCTCGCCGATGCCGAAGCTGCGCTCCACGTTGGCTCGCGGGTCCGTGACCGTGCTGACGCAGTCTTGGCTGGTCGCCGCGATCCCGATCACGATCCTGGTCGTGTGGGTGTTGTTGACTACCCTGGGGTTCCAAGGACCGTTCACCGCGATGAGTGTGACGTTCGCGATCCCGCCGATCACCACCTTCGCCGACGCGCAGGTGGCCGGCAAGACATTCCGCGCGGCGATCGGTGCCTCGGGCATCGGCGTTGCCGGACCGGGCCTGATCGGCATCGCTTCGCTCCTGTTGTTCCACGCTGCTCTCGTCGCCGTGGTCACGACGCTGAGTGTCGAGAAACTGCGCACCGGCTCCGTGAGTGCGTGGGCGATCCGCCGTGCCGGACGCGTGCTGCGGACGACGGCCGTGGTCGCCCTGATCTCTCTCGGCCTGCTGATCGCCGGAAACGTCCTGGCGGCGTTCCTCGGCGGGCCCGGGGTGATCTTCGGGCTCATCGGATCGATGGTCGTTGGCGTGTACCTGTTCGGCTTCGCGGCCACGATCGCGACCGACGAGGAGCGGCGCGTGACCGACAACCTCGTCCGGAGCGTGCGCGCGGCCCGTATGCCCGGGTCGGCGAACCTCTGGCTCGCGGTCGGCTACGTGTTGATCTCCCTGGTCACGGTGATCGCGCCGCTGCCAGGGTCCTCGATCGGTGTCACACCGACCGTCACCGCCTGGGCGGTCGTGATCGCGATCAACGTGATGCACGTGATCGTGCAGTCGACCTTGGCCTACCGGTACCTCGCGGTGGCACCGGAGGTGCCGGACCAGCCGGTGGCCCGCAAGGCCCCCGCCCGCCGCCGGTAGGCGTATCCGCGCTCGAACCCGCTGGTAGACTCGCTGTCGCCGGCGCACCCGTGCCGAGCTCACACGTCCGGGGATCGTTCGCCGGGGTCCCTCGCGGGCCGGCGACGAGTCGAACCGGACGGAGGAAAAAACCGAAAGGAGTCGCTGCCATGCCGGTCGTCACCCGGCGGGAGCTCCTCGAAGCAGGCGTGCACTTCGGCCACCAGACACGCCGGTGGAACCCGAAGATGAAGCCCTACCTCTTCGGGGAGCGTTCCGGGATCTATCTGATCGACCTAGAACAGTCCCTCGCGGGCCTCGAGGAAACCCACGCGTTCGTCCAGGGCCTCGGCCGCCGTCGCGGCATCGTTCTGTTCATCGGGACGAAGAAGCAGACCCAAGAAGTCGTCGCCGAGCAGGCCACGCGCATCGGCATGCCGTACATCAACAACCGCTGGCTGGGCGGCATGCTGACCAACTTCACCACCATCAAAGGCCGCTTGCTGCGTTTGCGCGAGCTCGTCGAGATGGACGACAACGGTGCGATGGACCGCCTGCCCAAGAAGGAGGCGATCCGTCTGCGTCGCGAGCGCGAGAAGCTGGAGCGCAACCTCGGCGGCATCGCCGGCCTCGAGCGCCTCCCCGACGCCGTCTTCGTGGTCGACACGAAGAAGGAGCACATCGCCGTCACCGAGGCGCGCAAGCTGGGCATCCCAGTGATCGCGATCGTGGACACGAACTGCGACCCCGACGAGGTCGACTTCGTGATCCCCGGGAACGACGACGCGATCCGCGCGGTGAACCTCGTAACCCGTGTGATTGCCGACGCGCTCGCCGAGGGTTACGGCATGGCCAAGGAGGAGGTGGCCGAGAACCTAGCCGCACGCGCGCCGCGCAAGCCGAGCGGTCCCAAACCACAGGCGGCCCCCGCCGCGGTCGACGACACCCCTTCCGATGAGGAGGCTGCCGCGATCGCCGCAAGCACGGTGTTCGAGCCTGATGCGCCCGCGGCGGACGTTGTCGAGGAAGAGATCGTGATCGAAGAGGTTGTGGCCGAGGTCGGTACGCCGGCCGCGACGGTCGAGGTCGTCGAGGAGACGGTCATCGGCGTTGTGGCCGAGGCGGTTGCCGAGCCGGCCTCCGGAGAGGAGCACTGATGGCGGACGTCACCGCCGAGATGGTCAAGGCGCTGCGCGATGCCACCGGCGCGGGCATGATGGATTGCAAGCGTGCCTTGATCGAATCCGATGGCGACAGGCAGCGGGCGTCGGAGATCCTGCGCGAAAAGGGCCTTGCGAGCGTGGCCAAGCGCGCGGGCCGGAATGCCGACCAGGGGCTGATCGACGCGTACATCCACTTCAACAACACCGTCGGCGCGATGGTCGAGGTCAACTGTGAGACGGATTTCGTCGCCAACACCGATGAGTTCCGACAGTTGGTGAAGGATCTGGCCCTGCACGTCGCCAGCCCGTCTGCGCCGAGGTGGCTCAGCCGCGACGACGTGCCGACCGCCGTGCTCGCGGGGGAGCAGCGGATCGCCGAGGCCCAGGCACGAGAGGCCGGGAAGCCCGACACCGTCGTGCCCAGGATCGTCGAGGGAAAGATCGAGGCGTTCCTCAAGGACCACGTGCTGCTGGACCAGCCGTTCGTGAAGGATGACAGCAAGACGATCCAGCAGTACTTGGACGAGGTCAGCGCCAAGACGGGCGAGAAGGTCCAGGTTCGTCGGTTCGCCCGGTTCAAGCTGGGCGAAGAGGCGGAGTAAGCTGACGCCGGACGCGGAGGTCTGCTCGGCACCCGCGGGGGAGGAGCCCAACACGCATGGTTGACGGGGACGCACGGCCCACGTACCACCGGGTCCTGCTCAAGCTCTCCGGCGAGGCTTTTTCCCCCTCCTCCGGCTCCGGCATCTCCGATGCGGCCACCGCACTCGTGGCCCGCCAGTTGGCCGAGGTGGTCGACATGGGCATCCAGCCTGCCGTGGTCGTGGGCGGCGGCAACATCTGGCGCGGGCGCCAGGCCCCGGGCATCGAGCGGAACCGGGCCGACTACATGGGGATGCTGGCAACGATCATGAACGCGTTGGCACTGCAGGACGCCCTCGAGAAGATCCACGTGCCGACCCGTGTCCAGTCCGCCATCGCCATGACACAGGTGGCCGAGCCGTTCGTGCCGTTGCGCGCGATCCGGCACCTCGAGAAGGGTCGCGTCGTGATCTTCGCGGCGGGACTCGGCGTGCCCTACTTCTCTACGGACACCTGCGCGGCGCAGCGGGCGCTCGAGATCAACGCCGACGCGCTGCTGAAGGGCACGAAGGTCGACGGGGTCTACACCGCCGACCCGGTGGTCGACACGTCGGCCGAGCGGCTGGAAATCCTTGAATACGCCGACTTCCTGCGGGAGGGCTACGGCGTGATGGACGCCACCGCCGTGTCGCTGTGCATGGAGAACAAGCTGCCGATCCTGGTCTTCAACCTTCGCGACGAGGGCAACATCCGACGCGTGGTCACCGGCGAGCACATCGGTACCGTCATCCACTGAGGAGCCCCGTGACGATCGAATCCGCGATGCGAGACGCCGAGCACAAGATGGACCAGGCGCTCACCCATATGAAGGACGACCTCGCGGGTATCCGCACCGGCCGCGCTGCTCCCGCGGTGTTGAACCGGGTGACCGTCGAGTACTACGGCACACCGGTCCCGCTGAACCAGCTCGCGGGCGTGAGCGTCCCCGAGCCGCGCATGCTGCAGGTCCAGCCCTTCGACAAGGGCGCGATCGGCGCTATCGAGAAGGCGATCATGACCAGCGACCTCGGCATCACCCCCAACAACGATGGGAATGTGATCCGTCTGGCGTTCCCGCCGCTGACCGAGGAGCGGCGCAAGGAGCTTGTGAAGCAGGTGCACCACCGCGCCGAGGAGGGTCGCGTGGCGGTTCGCAACGTGCGGCGCCATGCCAAGGATGAGTTGGAGAAGCTTGAGCACGGCGGCGACATCTCGGAAGATGACCTGGCACGTGCGGAGAAGGACCTACAGAAGCTGACCGACCGCTTCGTGGCCGAGATCGATCAGATCCAGGGCCACAAGGAGCAGGAACTGATGGAGGTCTAGTCCAGTGGCCAACGACGAACGTGGCGGCGACGAGCTCTTCGAGGATCTGGACAAGTTCTTTGCGCCGATCCGGGATGTGGACTGGGACGAGAGCGACGAGCCGGCGGTGACCGTGCCCGCCGAGGAGCACGTGGCGGTGCGCACCGAGTCCACGTCTCCGATGCAGTTGCCCGACGACGAACCCGAGGCGCCTCGGGCCAGCGATGAGGGCGACGAAGACGCGTGGTACGACACCGGCCAGCTCGAGGAGATCGACGAGATCCTCGGCGAGCGTCCCGCCGATGCGACCGAGGACGTGATCGCCGTCGAGGACTACGTCGAGGTGCAGGAGCCGGTCGTCGCGACGCCGGAGGCCGATCCCACGGTCGCCTTCGATGCGATCGAAGCAGCCGACGTCGTGGTGCGTGCGCCCTCGGAACAAGAGCTGGAGGCGGCGGCCGAGCACTTCGCCGGCTCCCTGGCCCGCGATGAGACCTACCCGACCGAACCGGTCGATGTCGTCGGGAGGGAGCCGCGACCCAACGATCTGCTGAGCGATCTCGGTGCAGACGACGTCGAGGACGAGCTGCTGTCCGACATGCAGGACACCTCGGCCCCCCGGACGGTGGTCGTGGGCGGCGAGGGCATCACCGGACCGAGCTGGCAGGAGCCGGCTTCCGTCGAGGTCGGCGCGGAGATCGATCGGCGCGGGTCGCTGACGGGCGATCGCGACGTGCCGGCGGCGTTCATGACCGGGTTGATCCTTGCAGGTGTCGCCGTCGTCTCGTTGTGGGCGGGGCCGGCGTACTTCGCGGCCTTCGCCGGCCTGCTCGTGCTGGTCGCGCAGGGCGAGTTGTTCGGTGTGCTGGTCAAACACCATTTCAGGCCGGCGGCGCTGATCGGGCTCGTCGCGGGCGCCCTGATGATGCTGGGTGCCTACTGGCGCGGTGAATCTGCCACGCCGGCGATGTTCGCGCTCGGGGTGATCGCGGCGTTCCTGTGGTATATGACCGTGCCCGTCGACCAGCGGGTGCACGTCGTGCGCGACCTCGGGCTGACGATCCTCAACATGGCATGGATCCCCCTGCTCGCCGGGTACCTGATCGCCACGCTCAAGCTGCCCGACGGGAAGGCCCTCGTCCTGTGGGTGATCCTGTTGACCTTCCTGTTCGACACGGCGGCGTTCCTGATCGGCTCGGTCTCGGGTGGGGGGTGGATCCAGCGACCGCTCGCCCCCAACGTCAGTCCGAAGAAGTCCTGGGAAGGCATCATCGGCGGCGCGCTTGCGACGGCGATCGCCTCGGTGGCGTTCCTCTCGTCGTTCGTCGGAGTGTTCGAAGGGCGCAAGATGGCCGCCCTCGCCCTGGGGCTCGTGATCGCAGGCGCCGCGACCTTCGGGGACCTGGCGGAGTCGCTGCTGAAGCGCGATATCGGGGTCAAGGACATGGGCACCCTGTTGCCCGGCCACGGTGGCGTGCTCGACCGGATCGACTCGCTGCTCTTCGTCGCCCCGACGACATTCCTGTTGTTCCGTGTGATCTTCGGCTGACGCAGGATCGGTCGTTCCTCGCCGAGTTCGCGCGGGCTCGGGGTAAGCTCGTCTGCATGAGGCAGCTCGGTATCCTCGGCTCGACGGGGTCGATCGGGACCCAGGCGCTGGACGTCGTGCGGCGCAACGCCGACCGGTTCAAGGTCGTCGGGTTGTCGGCCGCCGGCATGAACCAGGAACTGTTCGTCGGCCAGATCCGGGAATTCCTGCCACCCCTGGTCGCCATCGCCGACGAGGAGGCCGCCCGCGACATCCAGCGGCACCTCGGCGGGCTCAAAGGCGTCGAGTTCATCGTCGGTCCCGACGCCGCCGAGCAGTTGGCCCGCGATACCGAGGGCGACCTCGTGTTGAACGCGCTGGTGGGCAGCGCCGGCCTCGGCCCGACCCTGGCCGCGCTTCAGGCCGGCAAGACCTTGGCGCTGGCGAACAAGGAGTCGCTGGTCGTCGGTGGCGAACTCGTCATGGACCTGGTCAAGGGCGAGCCCGAGCGGCTACTGCCGGTCGATTCCGAGCACGCCGCGCTCGCCCTCGCGATGCGTCACGAACGCCGCGAAGACCTCAAACGGGTCGTCATCACCGGCTCCGGCGGTCCGTTCCGCGGCTGGACGCACGCCGAGTTGCAGCGCGCCAGCGTCAAGGAGGCCCTGCAGCACCCGGTGTGGGCGATGGGCCCAAAGATCACGATCGACTCCGCGACCCTGATGAACAAGGGTCTCGAGGTCATCGAGGCGCACTACCTGTTCGACCTGGACTATTCGCAGATCCACGTCCTGATCCACCCCGAGGGCGTCGTGCATGCCATGGCCGAGTTCCGCGACGGCAGCCTGCGCGCCGAGCTGGCGAGCGCCGACATGCGCTTGCCGATCCAGCTCGCCCTCGCGTGGCCCGAGCGCCTGCCAACGGGCGTCGAACCGGTCCCGCTCACCGAGCGCGGCCTCAGCTTCGAGCCGGTTGACCGCGAAGCCTTCCCCGCGGTCGACCTGGCCTACCGTGTCGGCGGTCTGGGGCTCACGTTCCCGGCGGTCATGAACGCCGCGAACGAGGTCGCCGTCATGGCCTTCCTCGAAGGGAAGATCCCGCTCACCCGCATCGTCGACCTGGTGCAGACGGTGGTAGACGAGCACGAGCCCGGATCGATCGTCTCGATCGTGACCATCGAGCGTGCCGACGCCTGGGCGCGGCATCGAGCGGCCGAGATCATCGAAGAGCGGTAACGCATGGCGTTCGGACTGTCGATCGTGTTGTTCGTCGTCGCGATGTTCGCCATCGTGATGATCCACGAAGGCGGGCACTACCTGGCGGCACGCAGGTTCAACTTCCGGGTGCTGGAGTACTTCCTCGGGTTCGGTCCCAAGCTCTGGTCGTTCCGCCGCGGCGAGATCGAGTACGGCGTCAAGGCGATCCCCGCCGGCGGCTACGTGAAGATCGCCGGCATGAACCCCTTCGAGAACGACGTGCCCGAAGGAGACGAGCATCGCGCGTACACCGCCCGGCCGGTGTGGCAACGCGTCACCGTGATCCTCGCCGGACCGTTCTCCCATTTCGTCGTTGCCTACTGCATCTTCGCGGCCGTGTTCTTCTTTTCCGCGAATTGGAGCATCCCGGGCATCGCCGCGGTCGAGCCGCTGATCAACGGTCGGCCGTCGCCTGCCGCCGTCGCCGGCCTGCAGCCGGGCGATGTGGTCCTGCAGATCGGCGACCTCTCACAGCCGAACCTCGGCGAAGTGGGCGACTACCAGGCGGCGCATGTAGGCGAACCGATCGTCTACGTCGTCGACAGAGATGGCCAGGAGCTTTCGCTCACGGCCACGCCCGTCCAGACGCAGACCGACGGTGTCAAAGGGGCGCGCATCGGCATCCAAATGGCAGGCGTGAAGGAGGGCCCGATCGGGGCGCTGGAGCACGCGGGGGGGTCTCTCTGGGACACCACGCGCGAGGCAGTGACCGGTATCACCAAGGTATTCGGCCCGTCGGGGTTCCAGCGCACCTATTCGCAGCTCTTCACGGGCGCCCCCCGGAGCACGGACGGCGGCGTGTCGTTGATCGCGGTCGGCCAAGCGGCGGGTCACGCGGGCTCGCAAGGGGCGTGGGCTTGGTACTTCACGTTGTTCGCCACCGTCGTTCTGTTCATCGGGCTGATCAACCTGCTGCCCTTCCCGCCTCTGGACGGTGGCCACGTGGCGATCGCGGTGATCGAGAAGATCCGCGGCAAGCGCATCGACATGAAGAAGGTCGTGCCGGTCTCGGCGGTGGTCCTGTTGATCCTGGGGTTCTTCTCGGTCTCCGCGATGATCCTCGACGTGTGGAAGCCGATCCCGAATGGACCGTAGCCCTTCGACAGCCCGGTGACCTGCGGGAACGCCTGCAGGTCCGTCACAGGTTCTCCATCACGCAGCCCCCCGCTGGCAACCTCGGCCGCGTACGATGTCGCCCGTGGGTGAGCAGACGATCCTGATCGTGGACGACGAGGACGCGATCGCGGAAGCCGTCCGGGCCCGCTTGGAGTCCGAGGGGTTCCGCGTCGTGACGGCCGCCGACGGCCCCGAGGCGATCGAGGCCACGGCCGAGCACCACCCCGATCTGGTCGTGCTCGACCTGATGTTGCCGGGCATGGACGGGCTGGAGGTCTGCCAGCAGATCCAGAGAGACGGCTGGACCCCGGTCCTGATGCTCACAGCCCGAACCGAGGAGGCCGACAAGGTCGCCGGGTTCGCCGTCGGGGCCGACGACTACCTCACGAAGCCGTTCAGCCTTCGCGAGCTCACGGTGCGCGTGAAGGCGATCCTGCGACGGGTCGACCGGATCCGCGGCATCGGCCAGCAGCCCACGGGGCCTATCGAGCGCCACGGCATGATGATCGACGACGCTCGTCGGCGGATCGAGGTCGACGGCGAGGAGGTCGGGCTCACGCCACTGGAGTTCGAGATCCTGCTGGCGCTGGCCCGCGACCCAGGCGTGGTGATGAGCCGCGAGGCGCTGATGGACCGCGTCTGGGGCTACCGGGACTACGCGGGCGGCCGGGTTGTCGACTCGCACGTCGCGCGGATCCGTCGCAAGCTCGGCGAGGACGGCAACGACCCGCGGTTCATCCGCACGGTGCACGGGGTCGGCTACGCTTTCAAGGAGTGAGCGGGTGGCGATGCGGCCTCTCGAGAAGCTCCCGTCGATCCGCGCGAAGCTCGGATCCGTCATCGTGCTCGCGGTCGCCATGACGCTGTTGATCAGCTACGCCGTGATCGGGTACGCGCTGCGAGACTCCCCGCGCGACACCGAGGCGATCGATACGTTGCAGCTCGCGAACCGAGCGGCAACTGGGCAGATGCCGGACGTCCCGGCGGGAACCGCGATCGTTCGACGATCGGTCACCGACACCGTCACGATCGAGGGCACCGGTTTTTCCGTCCTGCCTCCCGAGTTCAACGACGGGGTTCCCCACTGGGGGATCGTGGGGCACATCACCTATGCGAGCGTGCCCACGGCCGACGGGGGATGGGTGACCGCGATGCAACCCTCGCCGAGTCGCGGCTCGCTCGGCAGGATGTCGGCCACGCTCGGGTTCCTGCAGAGCATGTGGTGGCAGTTCCTCCTGGCCGGGGTGACCGCCGGGCTGATCTCGCTCCTGATCGCGCGCTGGCTGGCGCGCGGCATGACGCAACCCCTGCGCGACATGGCCGCGGCAGCCCGGGCGATGGAGACCGGTGATTACACCGTCCGGGTGCTCACGACCAGCCGCGACGAGGTGGGCCAGCTCGCCGCGGCGTTCAACCGGATGAGCGCGGAGCTGGCGGTGCTGGAGAAGTCGCGCCGCGACCTGGTCGCCAACGTTTCTCACGAGCTGAAGACCCCGATCACGGCGATCCGCGCGCACCTGGAGAACCTCGCCGACGGGGTCGAGCAACCCGATCCCAAGACGCTGCAAGTGATGCTTAGCCAGACCGAGCGCCTGGGGCGACTCGTCGATCAACTCCTGGATCTGTCCCGACTGGAGAGCGGTGAGGTGCCCCTGTACCTCGAGTCGACCACGCTGGAGCCGATCGTGACTCGCGTGCTCTCGGAGATCGCGGTGGGCCGGTCGGTCACCGACGTGACGCTGCGCGACGAGGTGCCGGCCGACGTGGCCGCCATCGCCGACGCGGAGCGCATCCACCAGGTGCTCTACAACCTCGTGGACAACGCCGTCCGATTCACGCCGCCCGGTGGCTCGGTCAGTGTGTCGGCCAGCAGGCACGACGATCGGGTCAGCGTCGCCGTGCGCGACAGCGGCGTCGGGATCGCGCCCGAGCACCTGCCACGGTTGTTCGAGCGGTTCTACCGGGCCGACGCCTCCCGCTCACGCGAGGGCGGCGGTACCGGGATCGGCTTGGCCATCGCGCGATCGATCGTCGAGGCCCACGGCGGCCGGATCACCGCCACCAGCCAACCGGGCAACGGCTCCACGTTCACGTTCGACCTGCCGGCGGCGGAGGCCGCCGTTTCCACGACCGACAGGAGGGCTTCCACGTGATCTCCGCCACCACCGCCGTGACCGTCGTCGCCGACGGCCGCTACGAGTACCTCGACCTGACCGATGAACTGCGCCGTGCCGTCAAGGATGCGGGCGTGACCGACGGCATGGTCGTTGCGTTCTGTGCGCACACCACCTGTGCGCTGCTGATCAACGAGTGGGAGGACGGCGCGCTCGCGGACTTCCGACGGCACCTGAACTCCGCGATCCCGCATGAGGGCGTCTACTACCAGCACGACGACTTCGATATCCGCACGCAGAACATGCACGATGACGAGCGCAAGAACGGCCACGCTCATGTGAAGGCGATGCTGTTGTCGGCGACGTCGCACGCGATCCCGGTCGCCGCCGGCGAGCCCGCGTTCGGAACCTGGCAGCGGCTGATCTTCTTCGAGATGGACGAGCCGAAGGATCGCACCGTCACGTTCCACGTGTTTGGCTCGTAACGACACGCCCTGGGAGACTGTCGGATGATGCAACGGCGCAAGACCCGGCAGCTCCAACTCGGTCGCGTGGCGATCGGCGGCGACGCACCCGTCTCGATCCAATCCATGACGACCACCAAGACCGCCGACGTCAACGCCACGCTGCAGCAGATCGCCTCGCTCGTGGCCACCGGCGTCGACATCGTCCGGGTGGCCGTGCCCCATTGGGAAGACGCCGAGGCACTGGTCGCGATCGCCGCGAAGTCGACCGTGCCGGTGGTCGCCGACATCCATTTCCAGTGGAAGTACGCGATGGCCGCGCTCGAGGCGGGCATCCAGGGCCTGCGGATCAACCCCGGCAACATCAAGTACCAGGACAAGGTGCGCCTGATCGCTCGCGAGGCTAAGGACCGCGGCGTCCCGATCCGCATCGGGGTCAACGCCGGGTCGCTGGAGAAGGAACTGTTGGCGAAGCACGGCGCCCCGAGGGCCGAAGCGCTCGTCGAGTCCGCGATGAACGAGGCGCGCATCTTGGAGGAGGAAGACTTCTTCGACATCAAGATCAGCGTGAAGCATTCGAGCGCGGCGGTGATGATCGAGGCGTATCGGCAGCTGGCCGAACAGTGCGACTACCCGCTGCACCTCGGGGTGACCGAGGCCGGACCCATGCCGATGGGCGGCGTCAAGTCCGCGGTCGGGATCGGCACGTTGTTGGCCGAGGGAATCGGGGACACGATCCGCGTCTCGCTCACCGACGATCCGGTCGAGGAGGTGAAGGTCGGCAACGCGATCCTGCAGTCCCTTGGCCTTCGCGAGCGGGGGTTGGATCTCGTCGCGTGTCCCTCGTGCGGCCGCGCCGAGGTCAACGTCTTGGAGCTCACCAAGAAAGTCGAGGCGGCGATCGAGGCCGAGAAGTTCGACGTGCCGATGCGTGTCGCGGTTATGGGCTGCGTCGTGAACGGGCCCGGCGAGGCCCGCGAGGCCGACGTCGGCATCGCCAGCGGCAATGGGCTCGGGTTCATCATCCGAGGCGGCGAAGCGGTCGCCAAAGTGCCGGAGGATGAGCTGGTCGACGCTCTGCTCGTGGAGGCGCGCAAGGTCGCCGCCGAGAAAGCCGCCGCCGCCGTCTGAGTCACTCCGCGTCGAACGGGAGCACCGTTTCGAGGCCCTCGGTCGCGGCGTCGGCGGCCCGTCTCCGCGGGACCTCCGCCGGGTCCGTGGGAACCGGCAGCGGTTTGATCCGCAGCCACGACACCACGATGTCGATCCACACGAGGTTTCGGGCGACCACAAGCCACGCGACCCAACTCGCCGGGGTGGAGGTCTGGTCGCGCCAGACGAGCGCGACGAGCCCCGTGAGGATCACGGCCACCGTCGCGACCCCGGCGGTGTGGCGCTCGTCGTGATCGCCATCGAGGGCCAGCGCCGCGAACGGCAGGAGCCACGCTGCCATCTGCAGCGAGAACAGCGGTGAGAAGACGGCGAGCGCGGCGACGGATGCGAGGGCGGCCGCGCCCGCGGGGTCGCGCCCGTCGCGTGACGCGCGACGCCAGATCAGGCCCTCGACGGCGAGCAGGCCGAGGAACAGCAGCGCCTTGGCCGCCAGCGCCGCGTGGCCGATCCGGATCGCGTCGGCCTCGCGGTAGGGGACCCCACGGCCGAGAGCCCAGAGCACGCTGCCAACGACGCTTTCGACGTGCCATCCACGTGTGCCGCGGAACGACACCACCTGGAAGGGCGCCTTTGGCCCGCCGGTCAGGTACCACCACGCACCGATCGCGAGACACACGACGACACCGACGACGAGTGCCCGACGCGCCTTTCGGAACACGAAGATCGGCACCAGGACCACCAACGGCCACAGCTTGGCCATCACCGCGAGGCCGAGCGCGGCCCCGCCTAGTTCCTCCCGGCGCCGGTGCAGGAGCGCCAGCGACCAGGCGGTGAGCGCGACCGCGACCAGATCGAAACGCAGGTAGAGGAATGAAAGCAGCGGGAAGCCGAGCAGCAGGTACGTGACGGCGTGTCGCCGTCCCCAGCCCCACGCCATCGCGACGGCGGCCGCCATATCGGCAAGGAACGCGACCATCGCGATCCGCACCCCGGCCGCAGCGATGTCGCCGTCCGCGAGCGTCCGATCGAACAGCGTCTGCAACGGCATGTACTCCACGGGGAAGTTCCGGTAGGCGATCGCCGGGGATGTCGCGATGCGGTTGGCCCGTGCCACGTCGGCGTCCCCAGGGGCCAGTGAGCTCGCCCGCGCGACGATCACGACAAGCACGAGCAGGTGGATCGCGACGAGACCGCTCAGCACCGCGGTCGAGGGCTGCTGCAGGAAGCCGGCGCGCTCGGCGGGGGTATGGGCCATGTCGGGCTCAACCGTAGCGGTCGCGGATGCCGATGACTCGGAGGATGCGGGTGATACGGGTGACGGCGATCGCGGGGTGCCTGGCGGTGCTCGTTCTCGCCGCGCCGCCCGCACCGGCGACCCCGGTTCCCGGGACCACGTGCGATGTCTTCCCGGCCTCCAACGTCTGGCACCTCGATGTCTCGAAGCTTCCGGCACACGCCAAGTCGGATGTCTGGAAGAAGGCGATGCACGCCCGTAGGACGTTCCTGCATCCGGACTTCGGGCCGCCGTCCTACGGCATCCCGTTCGATGTGGTGGACGCCGCGCACCCGGGCGTCGGCGTCGACTTCACCTACGCGAGCGAAAGCGACCTGGGCCCGTACCCCTTCGGCGCCGATACGCACATCGAGGGCGGGTCCGATCGCCACGCGATCATGGTCGACCGCGACACGTGCGCCCTCTATGAGCTCTTCGCCGCGCGGTGGAACGGCGGGAACCCGAAGGCGGGCTCGGGCGCGATCTTCGACCTGACCTCCAACGCGCTGCGCCCGGCCGGCTGGACCAGCGCCGACGCCGCCGGCTTGCCGATCTACCCGGGACTGCTGCGCCATGACGAGGTGGCTTCCGGCAACGTCGACCATGCGATCCGAGTCACCGCCGCCTGCACGACCGACGCCTATCTCTGGCCTGCGCGTCATGAGGCGGGCGTGAAGGACCGTCGCTGTCCGCCGATGGGTGCCCGGTTCCGGCTGAAGGCCGGGTTCGACGCGAGCCGGTTCAGCGCGAACGCGCGCATCGTGATCCGCGCGATGAAGCACTACGGGCTGATCGTGGCCGATAACGGGAGCGACTGGTACTTCCAAGGGACGGTCGACCCGCGTTGGACCTACGCGTTCGTCGACCAGCTCAAGCGGATCCCCGCCAAGGCCTTCGTGGCGGTGGATGAACACGCCTGCCGCGTCGCACCCAACAGCGGTGCGTTCGCCTACGGCCCCGGCTGTCCCGCGGCCTGAGGCTAGCGGGCGAGCGCGAGGAAGTTCTCGACGATCCGCGGCCCTTCGGGAGTTAGGATGCTCTCGGGATGGAACTGGACCCCGAAGCGAGGCAGCTCGCGATGCTGCGTACCCATCACGAGGCCGTCTTCGGTCCAGGCGGTGAGCTCGAGCTCGGCGGGCAGGTCGTCGCGCTCGACGACCAACGAGTGGTATCGCCCGGCTTCGAACGGCATGCTCACCCCTTCGAGGATGCCTCGGCCTTCGTGATAGATGAACGAGGCCTTGCCGTGCATCGGCGCTGCGCGATCGACCGTGGCGCCGGCTTGCAGGCCGATGGCCTGGTGGCCGAGACACACGCCCAACACCGGCGTGGTCACGGGGAGCTGCTCCAGCAGCGTGGGGAAGCACCCGGCATCTCGTGGGTGACCCGGGCCCGGCGACAGCACAACGCCGTCGGGCTTCAGGCGCACCAGTTCCTCGGCCGGCTTCTCATCGGACTTCACGACGACGGTCGAGCGCCCCAGGCTTTCGATCAGTTGCACGAGGTTGTAGGTGAAGGAGTCGTAATGGTCGACGACCAGGATCATGCGTGTGCCTCCGTGTCCGGGGCGACCGCGGGCAACAGCCCGGCGGCCTTGGCCTTGGTCTCGCGCAGCTCGGTCTCGGGATCGGAGTCGGCGACGACCCCCGCGCCTGCTTGGATGCTCACCCGTCCGTCGGTGATCACCGCCGTGCGGATCGTGATGCAGAAGTCGAGATCGCCCGCGAACGTGAGATAGCCGACCGCGCCGGCATAGGGCCCGCGCGGCGTGGGCTCGTGCTCGGCGATCAGCTCCATCGCCCGGCGTTTCGGTGCGCCGGTCACGGTGCCCGCCGGGAACGTGACCGCCAGGGCGTCGAAGGGCTCCATGTCGGGGCGAAGATCGCCCTCTACCGTCGAGACGATGTGCATCACCGTTGAGAAGCGCTCGACCTCCATCAGCTCGGTGGGTCGCACGCTCCCGGGCACGCAGACGCGCCCGAGGTCGTTGCGCGCCAGATCGACGAGCATCGCGTGCTCGGCCTGCTCCTTGGGATCGGCCAGCAACTCGTGCTCGAGCAGTCGGTCGCGCACCTCGGTGCGTCCGCGGGGGCGGGTGCCGGCGATGGGTCGGGCAAGCACGCGTCGCCCCTCGACCCGCACGAGGGGTTCGGGGGAGGAGCCGGCCAGCTCTATGCCGAGCGCCCGCAGATAGAACATGTATGGCGCCGGGTTCGAGACCCGTAGACGTCGGTAGATCGGGAGGCCGCCTTCGGGCGCCGGAAACGAGACGCGCCGAGAGGGCACGCCCTGGAAGATGTCCCCGGCAAGGATGTGCTCCTGGAAGCTGGCCACGATGTCTCGGTAGGCCTCGTCGGTCATGTTGGGCTCACCGGTCGCCTCCGACCCTGCGGCCGCGCTCAGCAGGGGCAACGGGGTCGCCGACGCAACCTTCGCGGCGAGCGCATCGAGCGCAGCGATCGCCTCGTCGTATCCGCCGCCTTGCGCGTGCGCCATCAGCACGAGCCGCTGTCGCCAGTGGTCGAAGACCACCGCGCGATCGATCAGGAGCAGGCCGATCGGCGGGACGGAGGCTTCGGGGGCGTGGGGTGCGGGGTGACCGTCGAGCAAGGTCGCGGCCTCATAGCTGGCGTAGCCCATCAGCCCGCCCGTGATCGGCGGCAGCCCCTCCAGACGCGGCGCCTTCAGCCCGTTGACCGCGACGCGGAGCGCCTCGCGCGGCGACAAACGCCGTGAGGGCTCCCCGATCGGCAGCTGGCGCACGACGTCGCGTAGGTGCAAACCATCGTCATCGACCACCAGGATCGCCGCGGGATCCCCGGCGATGAAGGAGTAGCGGCCCCAACGCTCCGATCGCTCGACCGACTCGAGCAGCAGCCCCGGCCCATCGCCGGCGATCGCGGGGAACAACCCGACCGGGGTCCCCACGTCGGCGAGTAGCTCCGCCCACACCGGGACGAGCGGCCACTCAGCCGCCATGCGGTCGAAGCTCGTGCGGTCCGGGTGGATCTGCAGGCGGGCGGTCATAGCGTCCATCCTCTCGTACGGGTCTCGGAAAGACGTGAGCCCCGGACCGCTGGTCCGAGGCTCGTGGGGCGATGCTCGAGGGCGATCGCGTCAGGCGCACGGCGGCGCCGGGCTCCACGAGCCCGAGCGCCACCACCAGGTCGCTGCCTGCATCGCCATCAGGGGCGGGATGGTCGCATGCGCGGTTCGCCGGCGTCAACGACGGGGCTGGTACGGTGCAGCGATGCGCCGTCTGACCGCCGTGATCGCCCTGTTTCTGCTGGCCGCCATCGCTACCGCGCCGATCTCCGCGGGAGCCGAGCGGCCGGCCGCCGACCGGATCGCGAACGTGCCCTGGCGATCGGCCGGCCGCGCGAGCAGGCCCGCGCAGACCCGAGCGACCGCGGTTCGCCACGATGGCGCGGGGCCCGCGGCGGCGTGGCCGCGCGCGACCCGTCCGGCACCTCGATCCGCCCCCGCGAGGCTCGGCACGCGCACACCGGTGGCTGATGGGCTGGACGCCGATCTGATGGGCCCGAACCCACTCACGAGCCCGGGCGACCCGACGGGGGCGACCGGGCCGACCCGAGTCGTGGCGGCCGTGAACGTGCGCGTGGGTGTGTACGACCGAATCGGGGCCCAGCTGCTGGCTCCGCTCCGCCTCCGGTCGATGAGCAGCCAGCTCTCAGGTTTGACGGAGACCGACCCCAAGGTGGTCTATGACGCATACGACGACGTCTTCGTGTTGACGTTTCTCGTGTATGACTCCTCCCAAGGCTACATCGAGGTCGTCACGATCCCCTCGGCAACGGCCGAGGACACGAGCACGTGGTGCCGTACGCATATGGTCGGCGATCAGGTCCACAACGGCACGCACGAGTTCGCCGACTACCCGAGCGTGGGGTTCACGGCCAACCGCGTCGTTGTGACCACGAACAACTTCGGCTTCAACAATGGTCCGTTCCGATACGCCCAGGTGATCTCGATGCCCAAGGCCGCCCTCTACAACGACCCGACGTGTACGAAGACCGTGCCGATCAAGGTGCTCGGCGGCGCGCGCACGAAGAACCCCGACGGGTCCAAGGCGTTCACGTTGCAGGCCGCGCAATCCGTGGGTGGCGCGCCGACCGATCAGTTCCTCACCTCGCTCGAGGCCACGACGACGTCGGCCAAGCTCGTCGTGTGGCGGCTACGGATCGTCGGCGGCCAGCTCCGGGCCGACCGCACCGCGAAGGCCGTCACCCGCGTGCGGCTGCCGCCGTACGGGTATCAATGCGGCAGCACGGCGAGCGCCAACACGTGGTGGGACACCGGTGACGTGCGCCTCACATCTGCGTTCTACGACGCTTCGACGAATCGCCTTTACACGGCGACGTCGGTCGCCGGCAACGCGGGCGCGGGACCGCCGGAGTCCGTGATCCGGTGGTACGAGACAGCTCCCAGAGGCCGGCTCGCGCATTCCCGGGTGCTCCGGGAGGGCACGGTCGGTGCCGCCAACCACGACGCGGCCTGGCCCGCTGTTGCCACGAACGACGCCGGCACCCTCTTCATCGCCTATGCGCGCGCGGGTTCGAGCGAATGCCTCGGGATCTGGGCTGCCACCGTCCCCGCGGGCACGGGGACGGCGTCGCAGGCGGCGCTGATCGCCCCTGGCGGTGCCCGCTACGAGTTCGGTCCGGGGGTCGAGCGATGGGGGGACTTCAGCGCCGCCAACCGCGATCCGGTGACCGCCGCCGACGTCGCGATCTTCGGCGCGTTCGCCGATGATCAGGGCTTGGCGACGACCGATGCGTTCCGCGAACACGTCGCGCTGCTGGCCGATCTCTGAGCCCGCCCGACCTCCGTCGGCTATACTGCCTGCGGAAACGTAGTCGTCAGGAAGGCCGGAGGTGGGCGCGTGCCCACCTTTCGTTTCGTAGGGGGTTGGTCGTGGTGGACGCCGAGACGCTGGTCCGGCCGGTCGTCGAGGGTGCGGGTGTCGAGTTGGTCGACGTGGCCTTCGAAGGGACCGGAGGAAGGCGTACCCTGCGCGTCACCGTCGACCGCGACGGCGGGCTCGATTTGGACGCGATCGCGAGGCTATCCGAGAAGATCGCCCGACGGCTCGACCTCGAGGACTTCGGCGACGCCCGCTACGAGCTCGAGGTGAGTACCCCCGGGATCGAGCGTTCGCTGCGGACGTCGGTGCACTTCGCGCGGGCGCTCGGGAGGCGGGTGAAGGTCACGACGATCCAGCCCGTCGCTGGAACGAACGTGCACCTCGGCGTGCTCGTTGCCAGCGACGAGGACGGCATCGTGGTGGAGGTCGACGGCGTCCCGCGGAGGGTGCCGTTCGCGGACATCGCGTCCGCGCGCACGGTGGCCGACTGGAGCGCTGAGTTGAAGGGAACGAAGGTATGAACGTCGAGATGATCGCGGCGCTCCGCGAGCTGGAGCGCGAGAAGGGGATCGCCTTCGAAACGATCTTGCAGGGCCTCGACGAGGCGATGGCCGCCGCCTACAAGACGGCCTGGAAGCAGGAGCACCCAGACGCCGACGACGACTTCGTGGGTTTCCGCGCTGAGATCGATGCGGAGACCGGCGAGATGCGCATGTTCCAACAGGAGCTCGAGGAGGTCGACACCGAAGACGGCGACGGCGTCGAGATGAAGATCCTCACCGAGAAGGAGGTCCCCGTCACCGAGGACTTCCGCGGCCGGATCGGCGCGCAGACCGCCAAGCAGGTGATCTTCCAGAAGCTCCGCGACGCCGAGCGCGAGATGACGTATGAGGAGTTCGCGGGGCGCGAAGGCGATGTCGTGACCGGCATCGTGCAGCAGTCCGAGCGGCGCTACACCTTGCTGGACCTCGGCAAGGTCGAGGCGCTGCTGCCCCAGGCCGAGCAGGTCCCTTCCGAGCCGCACCGCAACGGCGAGCGCCTCAAGGCCTACATCACCGAGGTGCGCCGTGGCGCGAAGGGTCCCCAGATCGTTGTGAGCCGTACACACCCGGGCCTGCTCAAGCGTCTGTTCGAGATGGAGGTGCCCGAGATCGAGGACGGCGTGGTCGAGATCCGCGCCGTGGCTCGCGAGCCCGGGCACCGTTCGAAGATCGCGGTGTGGTCCAACGAGCCGGCCGTCGATCCGGTGGGCGCCTGCGTCGGGCCGAAAGGCTCGCGGGTGCGCAACGTCGTGACCGAGCTTCGGGGCGAGAAGATCGACGTCGTGCCGTGGTCCGATGACCCCGGCGAGCTCGTCGCGAACGCGCTGCAGCCGGCCAAGGTCAATCGCGTGATCATCGATCCGGACTCACAGACCGCCCAGGTCATCGTGCCCGATTACCAGTTGTCACTGGCCATCGGGAAAGAAGGCCAGAACGCCAGGCTCGCCGCCCGGCTCACCGGGTGGCGGATCGACATCAAGTCGGAGTCGCAGGCCGCTGCGACCCCGGAGGCGCCCGCGGCCGGCTGACACGGTGGCGGGGGCTCACGAACCGCTGCGAACCTGCGTCGGGTGCCGCTCGATCGGGCCAACCGCGGGGATGCTGCGTGTCGTGCGCACGGCCGATGGCGAGGTCGTGGTCGACGCGACCCGGCGGGCACCGGGTCGAGGGGCATGGGTGCATCCGCACGCGAGCTGCGTCGAAGCGGCCCTGGCGCGCGGGGGGTTGGCTAAGGCGTTGCGAGCAGGCGTCGATCCGGAGACGGCAGGTAGGCTTACGGAACTGTCCACCGAGAAGCAGGAGCGTGCGTGAGGGTCCACGAACTGGCGAAGGAACTGGGCGTGAGCAGCAAAGAGCTGCTGGAAACGCTTGGTGCGATGGGCGTGACGGGCAAGTCCGCTTCTTCCAGCGTGCCCGAGGACATCGTCCCGCGCCTGCGGGCCTCCGGCGGCAAGGTGACCACCACGCCGGCCAAGCCTCGCGAAGTGCTTGAGCCACCGCCGGCGCCGCGCAAGCCGAAAGCCAAGCCCAAGGCGGCAGCCAAGCCCAAGGCAAAAGTCGAGCCGAAGGCCGTGGCAGCCGCGGACGAGGTGCCTGCGCCCGAGACCGGCGCGGATCCGATCGCCCCGGCGCCACCTGCCGAGGAGGCTCAGACCGCGAAACAACGTCGGCGCCCGGCCGAGGAACCCGACCGCCCGACCGGACCGGTGCTGCAGGTCATCCACGGCGCCACGCCGCAGACGATCGCCGAGAAGACCAACCGCTCGCCCGCCGAGATCGTCAAGATCCTGTTCTTGGCCGGCGATATGGTCACCGCAACCACGTCGCTGGGCGACGAGGCGATCGAGCTGATCGCGGTAGAGCTTGGCTATGCCGCCGACATCGTCGGGCTCCAAGACGAGCTGAAAGCTGAAGAAGAAGCCGAGGTCATCGATGAGACCAAGCTCGAGACGCGTGCCCCGGTGGTCACGATCATGGGCCACGTCGACCACGGCAAGACGAAGCTCCTGGACGCGATCCGTTCGACCGACGTGGTCGCGGGTGAGTTCGGCGGCATCACGCAACACATCGGCGCCTACCAGGCGCACGCTGGCGAGCGCGAGATCACGTTCATCGACACGCCCGGCCACGAGGCGTTTACCGCGATGCGGGCACGCGGTGCCAGCGTGACCGACATCGCCGTGTTGGTGGTTGCCGCCGACGACGGCGTGATGCCACAGACGCTCGAGGCGCTGGACCACGCCAAGGCCGCCAACGTGCCGATCGTCGTCGCGGTGAACAAGGTCGACAAAGAAAACGCCGACCCCAACCGCGTGCGCACGCAGATGGTGGAGCACGGCATCATTCCGTCCGAGTGGGGCGGCGACTTCGAGTTCGTCGATGTGTCTGCGAAGGTGCATCAGAACCTCGACAAGCTGCTCGAGACGTTGTTGGTGGTCGCGGATCTCGAGGATCTCAAGGGCGATCCGACCGGGCGAGCCCGGGGCACGGTGCTCGAGGCGCATCTCGACAAGGGACGCGGCCCTGTCGCGACGGTGCTCGTACAGAAGGGCGAGCTCTCGGTCGGCGACGCGCTGATCGCGGGTACCGCCTATTGCCGGATCCGAGCGATGCAGGACGAGAACGGCAAGCCCGTCGACGTCGCCGGGTTGTCCAAGCCGGTCGTGATCCTCGGATGGAGCCATGTGCCGAGCGCGGGGGATGACTTCCGCGAGGTCGAGGACGAGCGTGAGGCGCGCCATATCGCGGAGGAGCGGGAGGCCAAATCGCGCCAGGCCGAGCTCGTGGTGGCGCGACGCGCGACATTGCAGGACCTGCTTCGGCGCACCGGAGCCGACGCCATCACGGAGCTCAACCTGATCGTGAAGGCAGACGTGCAAGGCTCGGTGCAAGCGCTGGAGGACTCGTTGCTGAAGCTGCCGCAAGAGGAGGTTCGCGTGAACATCGTGCGCGCCGGCGCCGGGGGCATCACCGAGAACGACGTCACGCTCGCCATGGCATCCGACGCGATCATCGTCGGCTTCAACGTACGCCCGGACACCAACGCGCGCGAGCTCGCCGCGAAGGAAGGCGTCGACATCCGCACCTATAAGGTGATCTACGACGCGATCGACGACATCAAGGCGGCGTTGTCGGGCATGCTCAAGCCCGAGGAGCACGAGCGCGTGCTCGGCGAGGCAGAGATCCGTCAGACCTTCCGCGTGCCGAAGCTCGGCATGATCGGCGGCTCCTACGTGCGGGGCGGCACGATCAAGCGCAACGCGCTCGCCCGATTGGTGCGCGACGGCGTTGTGGTCTACGACGGCAAGATCGCGTCCCTGCGCCGTTTCAAGGACGACGTCGGCGAAGTTCGCGAGGGCTACGAATGCGGCATCGGCCTGGAGAACTACCAGGACCTCAAGGAAGGCGACCTCGTCGAGGTCTACGACGTCGAAGAGGTCGCCCGGACGATCTGATCCCGTGATTGTGGCCGTCGAACGGTTCGACGCGGTCGATCGGGACCTGCAACTCGGGGCGCCCGAGGAATGAGCCGACGACGAGTACCCTGGACGCATGCCGCAGGGAGCACGGACCGAGCGCGTCGGTGAGGAGTTCCGAGAGATCCTCGCCGAAGCGATCCACCAGCTGAAAGACCCTCGCGTGGGGTTCGTAACCGTCACCGGCGTGAAGGTATCGCCCGATCTGCGGGTGGCGTGGGTCTACTACACGGTGCTGGGCGACGAGAAGGCGCGGGCCGGCACCCGCGCGGCCTTACGCTCGGCGGCGCCGCATCTACGCCGCGAGCTCGGCCGGCAGGTTCGACTGAAGGTCACGCCCGAGCTCCGTTTCGAGCAAGACGAGCTGTTGGTCCAGGCCGAGCAGATCGACCGGCTCTTGCAGCAGGTTACGAGACAGGACGAGCCCGATGGACTCTGAGCAGCTCGAGCGCGCGGCCTCGGTCTTGCGTGACGCGCCGACGGTCGCGCTCGCATGTCACGTGAATCCAGATGCCGACGCCCTCGGCTCGATGCTCGGTCTGGCACATCATCTGGCCGCCCGTGGCGCGGCGGTGGTGTGCTCGTTTCCGAACCAGCCGTTGGTAGTGCCGCGCTGGGGCGAGGCGCTGCCCGGGCTCGAGCTGTTGGTGGAGGTGACTGACTTTCCGGCGGCGCCCGACGTGATGGTCACGTGCGACTGTGCCTCGTTCGACCGGCTGGGACCGCTCGGGGATGCCGCGACGGCCGCACGAGAGCTGATCTGGATCGATCACCATCGCTCGAATGACGGGCGCGGAACGATCCGCCTGGTCGACCCGGCCGCGTCAAGCACCTGCGAGCTGGCGGCCGGGGTGATCGATGCGATCGGCGGCGACATGACCGACGCGTCGGCCGTCTGTCTGTACGCAGGTCTGATCGCCGACACGGGACGGTTCCAATACGAGGCGGCGACGCCGGCGACGCTTCGACTTGCGGCACGGTTACGCGAGCACCCCTTCGATCATGCCCGCGTCTCGCAGCTCCTGTACGAGGACAACCGTGTGTCCTACCTCGACGTGTTATCGGTCGCGATGTCGCGCGCACAGCTGGACGCCGCCGCCGATCTCGTCTGGACCTACATTTTGTGGTCCGACTTCGAACGCGCCGACATCGGTCCCGGCGAGGTGGACGATCTGATCGACGTGTTGCGCTCGACACGCGAGGCAGACGCTGCCGCCGTGCTCAAGCAGCAGCGCGACGGGCGGTTCAAGGTGAGCGTGCGCTCTCGCGGGGCGCATGATCTGAGTGTGATCGCCGCGACGTTCGGCGGCGGCGGGCACCGGCTCGCCGCCGGCTACACCAGCGAGCATGGCCCCGCTGCCACGATCGCGGACCTTCGTGCGGCGCTGCTCGGCGACCCCGTCGCCCCGTGAACGCCGACGCACGCCGCGGACCAGGGCCCGACGGGCTCCTGCTCATCGACAAGCCCGGTGGCATCACGTCGCACGACGCCGTGGCCGCCGTCCGCCGAGCCCTGTCGACGCGGAAGGTCGGCCACGCGGGAACGCTCGATCCTATGGCGACCGGCCTGCTGGTGATCGGGGTTGGGCGGGCCACGCGGCTGCTGCGTTTCCTGGGCGACCTTTCGAAGGTCTATGAGGGAGCGATGCTTCTCGGGGTCGAGACCGCCACGCTGGACGCCGACGGCGACGTCACGCGTGAGGCGCCCGTGGAAGTGAGCGACGATGCGATCCGCGCCGCCATGGCGGCGAAGCACGGTGCGAGTGCGCAGCGGCCGCCCGCGTATTCGGCGGTCAAGGTGGGTGGCCGCAAGCTCTACGAAGCCGCCCGCAAGGGCGAGACATTGGACGCGCCGGCTCGGATCGTCCGGGTCGATCGCTTCGAGTTCACGGGTCGTACGGGCGAGGTCGTCTCATTCTCGTGCACCGTGAGCGGCGGCACGTACGTGCGCGTCTTGGCCGCCGACGTCGGCACGGCGCTTGGCTGCGGGGCCCATCTGATCGCGCTTCGGCGCACCGCGATCGGCCCGTTCACCGTCGATGCCGCTACCACGCCCGGCGAGCCCGGTCCACCCTTGCCGCTGGAGCGCGCGGTCTCACATCTGCCGAGGTTCCCGCTCGAGCACGAGGAGTCGATCGCGGCGTCGCACGGCCGGATCCTCGCCCCCGCCGCGATCGAAGGCCCGTACGGGGTCTATGACCCCGAGGGCCTGCTGATCGGTGTCTATCGCGACGAGGGGTCCAAGGCGCGCCCGCTCGTGATCCTGGCGCCGCGGTAGGTCCAAGGTCCGATAGCCTCCATCGCGATGCAGGTGCTGCACGGGCTCGAGGCGCTCCCACTGGACGATCGACCGTGCGTTGGGACCGTTGGGTTCTTCGACGGGGTACACAAAGGCCACCAGGCGGTGTTCACGCGCGTCGCAGCCGAGGCCAGCGCACGCGGTGTGCGAAGCGTCGCCCTCACGTTCGATCGGCATCCTCGCGAGGTCCTGTCGCCCGGCAGCGAGCCGCGACTGATGACGACCGTCGAGCGTCGGGCGGAGCTGATCGCCGCGTGTGGGGTCGACGTGCTCGTTGTCCTGCCGTTCGACCGTGACTTCTCGCTCGTGCCCGCCGAGGAGTTCGTCGCGCAGATCCTGGTGGCCGGGGTCCACGCGCAGCATGCCGCGATGGGGGCCAACTTCACGTTCGGCTTCAAGGCCTTGGGCACGATGGAGAACCTGCCGCAGATCGGCGCCCCATTCGGGCTGACCGCCGAGGCGGTGCCGCTCGTCGAGCTGGAGGGGCGAACGGTGTCCTCGACGTCGATCCGCGAGGCGCTGGCGGCCGGCGACCTCGTATGGCCGCGCGAGGCCCTGGGCCGACGCTTCGTCCTGGACGGCGAGGTCGTCACGGGCCACGGGCGCGGCAAAGGGCTCGGCTACCCAACGGCGAACCTACGGACCTGGCCGAGGCTCTTGCTTCCGGGGCAAGGCATCTACGTCGGTGTCGCCGAGCACAGGGGGCGCCGGTACCGCACCGCCCTGGATGTGGGCACCAACCCGACGTTCGGTGTCGAGCCGCTACACGTGGAGGCGTTCCTGCTCGACTATGAGGGCGAGGACCTGCCCGGCGAGCCGCTCGGCATCGAGTTTTGGGCCCGATTGCGCGACGAGGAGAAGTACGACGGGGTCGAGGAGCTCGTCGCGGCGATCACGCTCGATGTGGCCCGCGCCCGAGCCTTGGTACCCGATGCGTCGCTTGCGTAGCAGGTCACAGCCCCACAGCCGCTGGTAGCCTTGTCCACTGACCATGACGTTGACCACACAAGACAAGACCGCCATCATCGCGGAACATGCTCGTACCACGGGCGACACCGGATCCGCCGAGGTGCAGATCGCCGTACTGACGAGGCGCATCACCGATCTGACCGATCACCTAAAGAGCCACAAACACGATCACCACAGCCGCCGTGGCCTGCTGATGCTCGTCGGCCGTCGCCGTCGGCTGTTGGAGTACTTGAAGCGCGAGGACATCACGCGCTATCGCGACATCGTCGCGAAGCTCGGTCTTCGCCGCTAGGACGTGCGTCGGGGCCCCCGCCGGGGGCCTTCATCGCATGAGGGGGTGATGCACCACAGCCCAAACTCCCGGCCCCGAGGGAGGCCCCGAAGCCCGGTCGGTTCTCAGTGGCGAATCCCCGCAGCCCGCTGCGGTTCGGAGATTCACCACTGACAACCGGCCGACGTCCCCCGCCTGATTGAGGCGCGCGCCGCGCGCCCACGAGTCCAAGGAGGACCCGACCGGATGGTCACTGAGATGACGCGCCCCATCGGCGCGCACGACCTGACGATGCAGACCGGCAAGCTTGCGAAGCTTGCCGACGGCGCCGTCGTCGTTACCTACGGACAGACCCAGGTGGTCGCCACCTGCGTCCGTTCCAAGCCCCGCGAGGGGATCGATTTCTTCCCGCTCACGATCGATGTCGAGGAGCGGGCGTACGCCGCCGGTAAGATCCCCGGGTCGTTCTTCCGTCGGGAGGGCCGTCCCGGCGAGACCGCGATCCTCACGGCCCGTCTGATCGACCGCCCGTTGCGCCCGACCTTCAAGGAAGGGTTCCGCGACGAGGTCCAGGTGGTCGTGACCGTGTTGTCCGTCGACATGGAGAACCCCTACGACATCCCGGCCATGAATGCCGCGGCATGCGCCGTCGGTTTGGCGGGCCTGCCGTTCGAGGGGCCGGTCGCCGCCGTGCGCCTCGGCCTGATCGATGGTGCGTGGGTCATCAACCCGACCTACCAAGAGGTCGAGAACGCCACGTTCGACATCGTCGTGGCCGGCTCCAAGAGCGACGATGGCGGCGTCGACGTGCTCATGATCGAGGGTGAGGCCCCCGTGCACACGTGGTCGTTGCTGGCCGAGGGTGCGATGGCGCCGACCGAAGAGGTCGTTGCGCAGGGCCTCGAGGTCGCCAAGACCGAGATCGCCAAGATCATCGCGTTCCAGGACGAGTTCATCACCGCCCACGGCGTCTCCGAGATGGAGTGGACCCCCACGCCGCAGTATGGCGAGGACCTGTGGGACGCGCTGTACGCGAACTTCGCGGGCAAGCTGGAGGCCGCCATCGTGCCGGACCGTGCGGCACGTGACGAGGCCTTCGGCGCCGTGAAGGAAGAGGCGAAGGCACACCTGGCCGCAACGCTGGGCGAAGAGGCGTTCGCCGAGCGGGCGGCCGAGTTCGGCCCCGCGTGGAAGTCGCTGCAGAAAAAGGTCATGCGTCGCCGCGTGGTCGAGCAGGGCGTGCGGCTCGACGGCCGCGGTGCCACCGAGATCCGGCCGTTGTCGGCCGAGGTCGGCGTGTTGCCGCGGGCGCACGGTTCGGCGTTGTTCAGCCGGGGCGACACACAGGTGCTCAACGTGGCCACGCTCGGCATGCTGCGCATGACCCAGATGATCGACACGCTCGATCCCGAGGACACGAAGCGCTACATGCACCACTACAATTTCCCGCCCTACAGCACCGGTGAGACCGGGCGCGTGGGATCGCCGCGACGGCGCGAGATCGGCCACGGCGCGCTCGCCGAGCGCGCGTTGCTGCCGGTGGTGCCGCCCGAAGACGAGTTTCCCTATGCGCTGCGCCTGGTGTCCGACGTGATGAGCTCCAACGGCTCGACGTCGATGGCCAGCGTCTGCGGCTCGACCTTGTCGATGATGGACGCCGGTGTGCCGCTCAAGGCGCCGGTGGCCGGCATCGCGATGGGCATGATCGCCGACGACGGGAAGTACGTGACCCTGACCGACATCCTGGGCGCCGAGGACGCACTCGGCGACATGGACTTCAAGGTCGCCGGTACCGAGGAGTTCGTCACGGCGATCCAGCTGGACATGAAGGTTCAGGGCATGCCGGCCGACGTGCTGGCCGGGGCGCTGCAGCAGGCGAAGGACGCCCGTATGCAGATCCTCGACGTCATGCTAGCGACGATCCCGGAGCCGCGGGGAGAGGTCAACATGTTCGCGCCGCGGATCATCACGATCCAGATCCCGATCGACAAGATCGGCGAGGTCATCGGGCCCAAGGGCAAGAAGATCAACGAGATCATCGCGATGACCGGTGCCGACATCAACATCGAAGACGACGGCACGGTGTTCATCGGGTCGACGCAGGGAGACGGAGCCGACGAGGCTGCGCGCATGATCGACGAGATCGCGAACCCGCGGCCGGTGCTGGTCGGCGAGACCTACGAGGGTCGCGTGGTCAAGACCACGACCTTCGGGGCGTTCGTCAACCTGGTGCCCGGGCGTGACGGCCTGGTCCACATCTCGAAGCTCGGCCGCGGCAAGCGGCTGTCCAGCGTCGAGGAGGCCATCAAGGAAGGCGACCTGGTCAATGTGCTGGTCGAGGACATCGATCCGCAGGGCAAGATCAGCCTGAAGCCGATCGGTCCGGAGTGGGAGGCGCCCGAGGGTACCGAGGCCTCCACCGGCGGTGGCCGCGACCGCGACCGCGGCGGCGATCGCGGCCGAAGCAGCAGCAGTGGCGGCGGCGGCGACCGCGATCGCAGTCAGCGGTCAGGAAAGCGGTTCCGCGATCGCGAGGGCGGTGGCGACGCCACCCCGAGCGAGCCCACCGACGCCTGAGCCGGATGACGATCACACGCACCGAGTTCAGCTCGGGTCTGCGTGTCGTGACGGAGCGGATGCCTGGCGTCCGCTCCGCCACGATCGGCATCTGGGTGCTAGCCGGCTCTCGTGACGAGCGGCCGGCGATCAGCGGGCACTGTCATTTCCTCGAGCACCTGCTGTTCAAGGGGACCGAGTCGCGCAGCGCGCTCGACATCGCCGAGGCGTTCGACGCGGTCGGCGGCGATGTGAACGCGTTCACCGCCAAGGAGTACACGTGCTACTACGCGCGCGTGCTCGACCGCGACCTCGAGATGGCGGTCGAGCACTTAGTCGACATGCTGCTGCACTCGAAGATCGCCGCAGCCGACCTCGCGGGTGAGACCGAAGTGATCCTGTCCGAGATCGATATGCACGAGGACTCGCCCGAGGACATGGTGCACGACGTGTTCACCGAGGCTTTGTGGCCGGGGCACCCGCTCGGACGCCCAATCCTCGGGACCAAGGACCGGATCCGCGCCTCCACGCGCGCGTCGGTGCGCGGCTTCTACCGGCGCCACTACGTGCCGGGCAGGATGGTCATCTCGGTGGCGGGCAACGTGAAGCACGATCGCGTGCTGGCGATGCTCGCCGAGCGCATGGACGTCGGGCGGCCGCTGGGCGCGCGGGGTCGCTCGGCAAAGGAGGTCCGCGTGATGCGCCGTGCGCCGAAACCCTCCGGTGCACACATGATCAAGCGCAAGCGCGTCGAGCAGGCCAACATCGTGCTCGGTACCAACGGGCTCGCGCGCACCGATCCCGACCGATTCCCGTTCCTGATCGTGAACACCGTGCTCGGGGGCGGTATGAGCTCGCGCCTGTTCCAGGAGATCCGCGAGAAGCGCGGGCTCGCCTACACCGCCTACAGCTTCCACTCGCAATACACTGAGGCCGGCGTGTTCAGCGCCTACGCGGGAACGGCTCCCAACCGCGCCGCCGAGGTGCTTGGGCTCATGCGCCACGAGCTTGAAGATGTTCGCGACGGCGGCATCACCCCGGAAGAGTTCGCCCGCGCGAAGAGCCATGTGAAGGGCTCGACCGTGCTGTCGCAAGAAGACCCCGGCAGCCGGATGTCGCGTCTGGGCAAAGCCGAGGTGGCGCACGGCGAGATCTTGACCTTGAGCGAGACGCTGCAGCGGGTTGAGGCCGTGAGCTTGGACGATGCGCATCGGGTGGCCGAGCGGGTACTGTCCCAACCGATGACGCTCGCGGTTGTGGGACCCGTGGGGATGAAGGAGCTGCGCGGAGTCGCACCGTGATCCGCGTCGGCGTATTGGGCGCTGCCGGGCGCATGGGCCGCGAGGTCTGCCGGGCGGTTGCCGGCGCCGACGGTCTCGAGTTGGTCGCCGCGGTCGATCCGAACAACACCGGCCTGGAAGCCGAAGGCCTCTTGGTGGCGGCAACGTTCGAGAGTCTGGCGGGGGCCGACGTCGATGTGGCCGTGGACTTCACGCACCCCTCGACCGTGATGCCCAACACGCGATGGTGTCTCCGCAACGGTATCCACGCGGTCGTCGGCACTACGGGGCTCACCCCGGCCGATCTCGATGAACTCGATGCCGCGGCCACGGCGGGCGAGGCGAACTGCATCGTGGCCCCCAACTTCGCGCTCGGCGCGGTGCTCCTGCTCCGGTTCGCGGCTCAAGCGGCCCGTTACTTCGACGCGGCCGAGGTGATCGAATTGCATCACGACGGGAAGGCCGATGCGCCCAGTGGCACCGCCATCGCAACCGCTCGTGTGATCGGGGCGGCACGCGCAGGGGACTGGTCGGCGCCGGAGGCCGTCGGGCAGTACGCCGGCGCGCGTGGCACCGAGGTCGATGGCGTGCGGGTGCACGCGGTGCGTCTGCCGGGGTTGGTCGCCCATGAAGAGGTGCTGTTCGGGGGGCCGGGGCAGACGCTCACGCTGCGCCACGACACGATGGACCGGGCGGCGTTCATGCCGGGGGTGTTGTTGGCCGTTCGGGCAGTGGGCGAGCGGCCCGGACTCACAGTCGGTCTCGACGTGCTGCTCGACTGAGCCACCGCCTGCACTAGGCTGGCTCGCCGTGGACTACCGCGCGATCACTGCCGAGGAGATCGATCCGTTCTTCGCGTCGCTTGCGACGGCGTTCGCTGACGCCCATCCGGATCCGGACGAGCTCCGATCCGACCGCATGGTCCTGGAGCCCGATCGAACGTTCGCCGCCTTCGACGAGGGTCGGATCGTCGGCTGCGCCGGCGTCTTCACACAGCAGATGGTCGTGCCGGGCGGGGCGCTCGTGCCCACGGCCGGCGTCACCCTCGTGGGTGTCTTGCCGACCCACCGGCGCCGCGGCATCCTGCGCGAGCTGATGATGCGCATGTTCGACCAGGCGCTCGAGCGGGGCGAGGTCGTGACCACCCTGTTCGCGTCGGAGGCGGCGATCTACGGCCGGTTCGGTTTCGGCGCCGCCGCTCATCACCTCAGTTTCGACCTGGCCTTGGACCGCGTGCGGTGGGCGCCGGACACGGGACCAACCGGCCGCGTCGTGTTGCACAGCCGAGAGGAGGCGATGCCGGCGATGCGCGACATCTACAGCCGCGCGTTCCTCGCACGCCCGGGGGCTTTGGAGGCGGACGCGACCTGGATGGAGGTCGCATTCTGGGAATCCTCCAAGGACGACGAACGGCTCTTCTATGCCGTGCACGAGGACGATGCCGGCACACCGGACGCGTTCGCGATGTACCGGACGAAGCACGAATGGCCGCGCGGACTGCCCAGCGTCGAGATGACGGTGCGACGTCATGTCGCGGTCTCCCCGGAGGCGAGCGCCTCGCTGTGGCGGTTCCTCTTCGACGTGGACCTGGTGTCTCGCGTGAAGGCCGAGACCCGGGCGGTCGATGACCCTTTGCTGCTGCAGTTGGCCGAGCCGCGGTCGTTGCGACCCGAGCTCGACGACGGCCTGCTCCTACGGCCGCTGAGCGTCGTCGGTGCCCTGGAGGCGCGGGGGTATGCCGCCGACGGTCGGGTCGTGCTCGCGGTCACGGACGCTTCGATGCCTGCCAACGACGGCATCTACGAGCTCGTCGTGACGGACCGGGCGGCGACGTGCCGTCTGGTGCAGTCCGAGCCGGACATCGTGTGTTCCGTGCATGCGCTCGGGTCGACCTATCTGGGCGGGTTCACCTGGTCCGCGCTCGCTCGCGCCGGTCGGATCGAGGTCCGCACGCCCGAAGTCCTCGACACGATCGACGCGATGTTCCGCAGCGACGTCGCGCCGTGGCCCATGTATTATTTCTGAGGCGGCGCGCTGCCCCAGGGTGGCGCTCACCCGACACCGCCGGCCAGACGCAACTCCTTGATCGTGATCCGCCCGTCGTCGTGACGGGTCACCATGACGCCCTCGCATGGGTCCACCGGGGAGATCTCTCGGCCGGAAAGGCCGAACGCGGCGCGCTCGACCAATGGGGTGTGGCTGATCGCCAGTGCGAGCCCTTCGTCGGGGATCCGATCCAGGAGCGCTCGGACACCGGCGGCCATGCCCTCGGGAGAGCCGCCGGTCGCGTCCTGGCCGGCCAGTCCCGGGATCACCGCGTGCTCGGGTGGCAGTTGCTGTCCCGCACCGCGCAGGATCCAGGCGGCGGTCTCGGCTGCTCGCTCGGCCGGAGAGACGAACACGACCTCGTAGCGCTCGCCCCGGGAACGGCCGACATCTTCCGCGGCGGCCCGCCCCTCTGGCGAGAGGGCGTCGCTCGCCGCCTCGCGCGCGGCATGGCGTCGCAATTCCAGTCGCTGCATCGGCGCTCCTCGGTGCGGTCGGCCCCTCCAGGGCTCGCGTATCATGCCGCATCCATGCGCCTACGGACCCTCGTGACCGTGCTTTTACTCGCGGCCCTCACCGCCTGCACCGGTGGCGGCACGACCGAGACGACGTCGACGTCTGACTCGGCCGGCCCGCTGCCGACGACCGATGTCAACGCGACGATCGTGCCCGGGGAGTGGATATATGAATACCTCGGCGTGAAGGCGACCTTCGAATGGAAGGACGGCCCGCCGGTCCTCACCGTCAAGAACGGCAGCGGACGCGAGGTCGGCGCCCCCTCCGTATACGTGGTCACCCAGGATCAGCGACAAGTCGCCGGGAAACTGGCCGGATCGGGGCCGCTTGCCGACGGAGGGATCGGCGAGTACCAGGTGAAGTTTCCTGGTGCCCTTACGCGCGATGACGTGGGACTGGTCGTCTTGAAGCTCGGCGATGCGAACTGGGGCGCGCTCAGCCCCAGGGTCCTCGAGAAGTAGCCGAAAGTTGGGTTGCCCCTCGGGGCCACCCCCCGTACCCTGGGGCGATGTTGAAACGTCTTTGCACGGCCGTGGCCGGACTCATGGTCGCGGTGACGTTTATCGCGGTCGCGCAGCTCGCGGCGAACGCGCAGCCGAGCGGCACCACGCTTCCATTCGTGACGGGCATCTTCGATCTCGTCGTCGACGGCGCGCACGATCGCGTGTTCGTGTCGGGGGGCCAGACGCAAGACGGGGTTGCGGTGCTGGACTACGACGGTGCGCTGCTCGACACGATCCCGATCGCGGGTGCGAGCGGCATGGTGCAGGTCGGTCCCGAGCTCTTCGTCGCATCGGCGGGCGACGACGATATCCAGGTCGTCGACCTGACGTTGCCGACGCCCGCTGTGTCGCGCACGATCTCGATCGGCACGTTCACCGACCCAGGCGATGTGGCGTATGTCGCCGGCAGGCTGTGGTTCACGATCGGCACCTGTGGCTCGTTTTCGATGCAACACGCTGCGGTGGCGACCGACGGCACGAAGTTGACCGCGAACGCGAAGAGTCTGGGCGCCTCCTACTGTCCGCGCTACGCATCCGGGTCCACGGACCCGAACGCGCTGATCACGTTCGAGACGCAGATCTCGTCCGCGACGATGTACGCCTACGACATGTCGACGGCGCCACCGACCCTGCTCCACAACTTGGACAACCCAGGCGGCGCGGAGAACCTGTATCAGGCGGCTGTTGCCCCCGACGGCGGTTCGATCTTCCTGGCATCGGGGTATCCCTATACCTACCCGGAGATCCGGCGATCGGACTTCGCGACCATCCGCAGCTACGATGCCGATCCGTACCCGACGTCCGTCGACGTGACTTCCGTGGGTGGCGGGCAGTTGGTCGGGGGCAGCGACAGCTCCTATGACACGGACGTCTTCGTGTACGACCTGGGCGTCACGACGGCGAAGTGGACATACGATTTCGCGAGCGGCGACGTCACCATCGTGCCCCACGGCGTCGCCTGGGCTGGGGACGCCACGCGCGTCTTCGCGGTGACGAGCACATCTGTGTATTCGGGACAGCCTGTCTCCTTCTACGCGCTCGATCCACTCGAGTCGCCGACCACGCTCACGCTGTCGGCGACGCCCTCGACACCGACGATCGGTGACTCGGTGTCACTCGACGGCGTCCTGACCTTCGGCGACGGCTCGAGCGCCGCGGGCCAGACGGTCACATTCGAACGGAAAGACGACAGCGGGACAACCTCGATCGGCCAGGCGACCACCCAGAGCGACGGCTCGTTCCATATCGATGACGTACCGGAGGTCGGCGGGACGGTGGCCTACACGGCATCGTTCGCAGGGATCGATCACCACCCCGCGTCAAGCGCGAAGGACACCGTCAAGGTCAAGCTACTGTCGGTGTCCGTATCCGCCACGGCGAGCACCAAGACCGTCACGATCGGCAAGTCCGTCACCGTGAAGGGGCACCTCGGAGGCGGCACGAAGAGCCGGACGCTTTCGATCTACGCCAAGCCCGACGGTGGCAGCGAGAAGCTGCTCAAGAAGGGAACCGTCGACAGTCACGGGAACCTGTCGGTGAAGTTCGCGCCGACGCGCGACACGACCTTCATCGCGCGCTACGCCGGCGACGGCACGCACGCTGCGGCGCTGGATGCCGTCACGACCCGCGTCCGCGTCATCCTCACCGCGAAGCTCACGAAGTACGTCTCGACGTCGGGCGCCTACCGCATTTATCGCGCGGGCACGTATGCCCATTGCGAGGTGCACGTGGCACCGAACCACGCGCGGTTCAGCGTGAAGGCGACGCTGCAGGCTTACACCGGCGGCGCCTGGAAGACGCTCGACACCGGTTCGTTCCCCTTGAACGCCTCGAGCAACACGACGTTCGTCATCAAAGGATCGGCCAACGTGAACTTCCGCGTGATGGTGCAGTTGCCGACGCACAGCGATCATATCGGCGACTCGTCGCCGTGGTTGTACCTGCGGTTCACGTAGCTCTCGTCAGCGGCTCGCAGGCTCGGCTTCGCCGGCCTGCCAGCGCGCGAGCACGAACAGCAGATCGCTCAGCCGGTTGAGGTAGCGGCGCACCTCGGGGTTCACCTCGCGTTGCGCGTGCTCCAGCGCCACGACGTCGCGTTCGGCACGCCGTATCACGGACCGCGCCACGTCGATCGCGGCGCTCGCGGGGTTCGCCCCCGGCACGATGAAGACCTCGGGCAGCGGCCGTTCCTCCACCAGGGCGTCGATCCGGCGTTCGAGACGTTTGATCATCCGCCCGGTCACCAGGGACACCTCCGGCTCGAGCTTCTTGCGCTTCCGGGGGTTGGTCGCGAGGTCTGCCCCCACGACGAAGAGCTCGCGCTGCAGGGCAAGCAGATCCCCCTGCATCGCAGGGTCTTCCGTGAGCGCGCGAGCCAGACCGAGCAGCGCGACCGCCTCATCGGTCGTGCCGTATGCCTCGGTGAGCAGGTCGTCCTTGGGGATCCGACCGCCGTACAGGAGCCCCGTCGTGCCGTCGTCACCGGTCTTCGTGTAGATGCGTGGCATGGGCGGCTAGCATAGGGCGATACCGCGCCGCCGCCCGGGCGGCCCGGTCGAAAGGGGCGTCCCGCGATGACCGGCAGGTTCGGATCCGTCATCACCGCCATGGTGACGCCGTTCCGCGACGATCAGGGCGTCGACCTCCCTCGTGCGCAGGAGCTCGCGCGTTGGCTGGTCGCCAACGGGTCCGACGCCGTCGTCGTGTGCGGCTCGACCGGCGAAGCTCCGACCCTGACCGCCACCGAAAAGGGCGAGCTCTTCCATGCCGTCGGCGAGGCGATCCGCGGCCAGGGTGCGATGATCGCGGGCGTCGGCACCTACGCGACGGCCGAGACGCTCGAGCTGGCGCACGTGGCCGCCGATGCCGGGGCCGACGGCGTGCTCGTCGTGACGCCCTATTACAACAAGCCGCCGCAACGCGGCCTCACGGCCCACTTCACGGCCGTGGCCGACGCGACCGATCTGCCCGTCATGCTCTACAACATCCCGGGGCGCACCGCACTGCGGATCGAGCACGCCACGCTCCTGGAACTTGCCGCCCACCCCAACATCGTCGCGGTCAAAGACTCGACCGGGGACTTCCAGGCTGTGTCGCGACTGATCGCGGAAGCGCCGGATGGGTTCGAGGTCTACTCGGGTGATGACTGGGCCACGTTCGGCTACGTGTGCCTGGGCGCCGCCGGGGTCGTGAGCGTTGCGAGCCACCTGGTCGGTCAGCAGATCCATCAGATGGTCGATCTGATCGTGACCGGGGACATCCCCGCTGCGCGCAAGATCCACGAGTCCCTCGCGCCGCTCTACAACGCGATGTTCATCACGTCGAACCCGATCCCGGTCAAGGCCGCGCTGCAGATGCTCGGGCGCGGCTGTGGCGGGACGCGGTTGCCGCTGGTGGCGGCGACCTCGGACGAAGAGGCCAGGGTCCGCGCGGCGCTGGAGGACGCCGGTCTCCTTGCCTGAGTCCGACTGCCGTCTCGTCTTCCTCGGAGGTATCGGCGAGGTGGGTCGCAACATGGCCTGTCTGGAGGTCGACGGCAGGCTGTTGATCATCGACGTCGGGCTGTCGTTCCCGTCCGCCGACATGCTCGGCATCGACCTCGTTTTGCCCGACATGGAGTTCGTCCGCGACCGCGCGGACGACGTGGAGGCGATCGTGTTGACGCACGGGCACGAGGATCACGTCGGGGCACTTCCGTACCTGCTCAAAGACCTGGGTCGCCCCGTCCCGGTGGTCGGCACCGCTTTCACGCTCGAGCTCCTGCAGGGCAAGCTGGAGGAACACGGCGTCACGGACCTGGCGGAGCTGACGCTCGCCGAGCCTGGCAGTGGTCTCACGGTCGGCGGGTTCACCATGCGCTTCCTGCACGTGACGCACTCGATCCCCGACGGCATGGCGGTGGCAGTCGACACCCCCTACGGCACGGTGCTGCACACCGGGGACTTCAAGCTCGATCCCACGCCTATCGACGGCTTCGCGACCGATCTGCATGGCTTCGCCGAGGAGGCCGGCCGCGGGGTCCACGTGCTGCTGTCGGACTCGACGAACGCCGAGGAACCGGGTCACAGCACGAGTGAGAAGACCGTCGGGCCGATCCTGCGCGACATCGTCTCGAACGCGCAGGGCATCGTGGTGGTCGCCTGTTTCTCGAGCCACATCCACCGCACCCAGCAGGTGATCGACGCTGCGGTCGCCGACGGGCGCGTGGTCACGTTCCTGGGCCGCTCGATGCAGAATTCGGTCGCGGCGGCCCGAAGGCTCGACATCCTGCGCCTGGACGAACGCGACGTGATCGACATCTCCGAGGTGGACTCGCTGGACCCCGGCCGTGTCGTGATCATCTGCACCGGCAGCCAAGGCGAGCCCTACTCGGCGCTCAGTCTGATGGCCGCGCGTGAGCACAAGTGGGTCAAGCTGAAGAAGGGCGACACGGTCGTCCTGTCCTCCAGCTTGATCCCCGGCAACGAGCCCGCGATCCACCGGGTCGTCGACTCGCTCTATCGAAGCGGGGCCGATGTCTTCCATATGCCGTCGGACCCCGTGCACGCGAGCGGGCACGCCGCGCAGGAGGAACTGCGGCTGTTGATCTCGCTCGTGCGACCACGTTGGTTCATCCCGGTGCACGGCGAGCGCCGGCACCTGCAACATCACGCGCGCCTGGCCGAGGAGGTCGGCATCCCGCAGGACCACATCCTTGTCTGTGAGGACGGCGACAGCGTGGAGATCGGCGAGCGCCTGGCCAAGGGCGAGCGTGTACGCGCCGGTATGACCTTCGTCGACGGTCTGGGGATCGGCGATGTCGGGGGAGAGGTCCTGCGCGACCGTCGGAAGCTCGCCAGCGACGGTGTCGTGGTGGTGGTCGTCACCGTCGATGCACAGACCGGGGAGCTGGTCGGGGGGCCCGACGTGGTGAACCGCGGGTTCGTGCACGAGGAGACATCGGGCGACATCCTCGAGGAGGCACGAGCCCGCGTGATCGCCTCGTTCGAAGGGTCCTCGTCGGCCGGTGTCACCGACCCGTCTGCCCTGCAGCAGAACATCCGCCGGGTCCTCAAGCGCTACTTCGTCGAGGTGACACAGCGCAAGCCGGTGATCCTGCCGGTGATCATGGAGGCCTGAGGCACCGCCCGACCAGGCTGCTTGCGCCGGGCGTTCCAGGCGTCAGACTGACGCCCCTATGGCCACGAAGACTTCCCCCTCGCGGCGCTCATCGTCGCGCGCATCGTCCAGCCGTTCCAAGACCTCCTCGCGGAAGGCGCCGGCTCGCCGGAAGCCCGCTGCCAAGAAGAAGCCGCCGCGGACGCCCGTCCACCAGATCCTGTCGCCGCACGCGCGCGACGCGTTCGGCATCTTCCTGGTGGTCGTTGCGCTGGTCGCGGTGCTCGGCCTCTGGTTCGACGCCGCCGGGCCGGTCGGCGACTTCCTCGGATGGCTGTTGCATGGCGCGTGGGGCGTGGCGGCGATGCTCTTCCCGCTGGTCGGGGTGTACTGGGGCGTCCTGTTGCTGCGCGACACCGCCCGCGAGGAACGCGTCCGCATGTTCATCGGTTTCACGGTGCTGTGCGGCGGTGTCCTGGGGTTGCTGTCGCTGCTCGGTGGCGACCCGGCGCCGACCGCCGGCTACGCGGCCCTTGCGGCCGCGGGCGGTGCGATGGGGGCGATCGTTGCGCACCCGCTGGCGGGCGTGATCTCCCCGATCGGCGCCGCGATCGTCTGCATGGGGCTCACGGTGTTGGGGCTGTTGATCTTCACCGGCACGCCGATCGCAAGCGCCTGGGCGCACCTGCACGACTTCTTCACCGCCGCCGACGTCGAGGTCGACGAGGACGAGACCCCTGTCCAGGTCGAACTTGAGGAGCCGGTCGAGAGGCCTAAGAAGCAGCGCGTCCGGCATCTGAAGGAAGCCTTCGGCTTGGTGGAGCCCAACGGCGACGAGCTCGTGTACGTGCCCGACGTCGAGCCCGCCGACGAGGTGGATGACGATTGGGAGACCGAGCAGGAGGAGGCGGATGCGGCGCCAGCGCGGAGAGCGCGCTCCCGGACGGTCGAGACCGCCGACGGCCCGTACCAGCTACCGCCGCTGGATCTGCTCCGCGAGGCCCCGCCATCGACCGCCGACGGCGCCGACCAGGCGCAGATGCACGACGCGCTCGAGCAGACCCTGCGGAACTTCGGTGTCGATGCGCACGTCACCGGCGCTCACCGAGGCCCGACCGTGACGATGTACGAGGTCGAGGTCGCGGCGGGCACGAAGGTCAACAAGGTCTTGGCGCTGTCCAGCGACATCGCTTACGCGCTGGCGACCCCCGACGTTCGGATCCAAGCGCCGATCCCGGGCAAGTCCGCGATCGGCATCGAGGTGCCGAACAAGCACCGCGACTTCGTGATGCTGGGCGACATCCTGCGTTCGCCGGCCGCCAAGGAAGCGACGCATCCGCTCGAGGTTGCGCTCGGCAAGGACGTCCACGGCCGTGCGCGCCTCGTGAACCTCGCGAGGATGCCGCACGTGCTGATCGCCGGCGCGACGGGCGCGGGCAAGTCGAGCCTGGTCAACTCGTTCATCACATCGCTGCTGGTGCGCACGACCCCCGACGACGTGCGCCTGGTGCTCGTCGACCCCAAACGTGTGGAGCTCAGCCACTTCGCCGAGGTGCCTCACCTGCTGAGCCCGGTGATCGTGCACCCGAAGCGCGCCGCCGAGGCCCTGCAGTGGATCGTGCGCGAGATGGAGAACCGCTACGAGATGCTCGCAACCGTCGGCGTCCGCGACATCGACGGCTACGAGGAAGGGCTTCGCGACGGCACCCTCCGGATCCCGTTGGGGCTCGAGCACCAGTACGAGCACATGCCGTTCATCGTGGTCGTGATCGACGAGCTGGCGGACCTGATGATGGTCGCGCCGCGCGACGTGGAGGACGCGATCTGCCGCATCGCCCAGATGTCGCGTGCGGTCGGGATCCACCTCGTGGTCGCGACGCAACGTCCGAGCGTCGACGTGGTCACCGGCCTCATCAAGGCCAACATCCCGTCGCGGATCGCGCTGATGACCTCGTCGCAGGCCGACTCGCGCGTGGTGCTCGACATGAACGGCGCCGAGAAGCTGGTCGGCCACGGCGACATGCTGTTCGCGCCGGGCTCGGCCTCGAAGCCCACGCGCCTGCAGGGCGCGTGGGTCACCGAGCAGGAGATCCACGGCATCACCGACTTCATCCGAGGTCAGCGCGAGGTCGCCTACGACCACATGGTCGAGGGCCTGGGCCTGCCGATGACCGAGGCCGAGCTCTCGGCGGGCGGCGGCGCGGCGCTCGGCTCCGACGACGACCTGCTGAATCAGGCCGCGGAGCTCGTGATCCGCTCCCAGCTCGGCTCGACCTCGATGCTGCAGCGCAAGCTAAAGGTGGGCTTCGCGCGCGCCGGCCGGTTAATGGATCTCCTCGAGGAACAAGGCGTCGTCGGGCCCGGCCAGGGCTCCAAGGCTCGCGACGTCTTGATCACCCACGAGGAGTGGCAGGAGCGCCGCACCGCGTAGCGCTACAGCGCGCCGACGCGACGGGCGACCTGAAACATCGTGTCGGCGTGCTGCTGCGGGTCGATCATGAGCGAGCCAGCCGCTCCCACCTGGGACTGCCAGTACCGGTAGACCGACTCGTGGCTCCACCCTCGCGTCAGCGCGCTCTTGAGGTTGCGCACCATCTCCGAGCCGGCCCAGATCGCCTCGGGGGCGACCAGGAACCCACCGCGCCGCCCGTCGATCGCGAGCCAGAACGCCCCGATCAAGCCCCAGGTGGCGTCGTCGCGCTCGCCCGAGATCAACAGGAAGCGAACGGGACCCTCCGCGAGCGCGTCGGGCGCGATGATCCGCTCCCGTAGGGCAGCCAGCGGGGAATCGTTTTGGTGCAACTCTTCATCACGTGCGCGCACGTGTGGTCCCCCCCGTTCCCTGATGTTCCTTCCCGGGCGATGCTAGTCGGCCCGATGGGGGACGCCAGTGTCCGGAGGGCTACTTCTCGCGGCCAGAAGACGGCCGGGGGACCTAGGTCCTGCGCGCGGGGGCTTCTTCCGCGGTGATCGCGTACAGCTCGTGGTCTCGCCAGTCGCCGTCGATGTGGAGGTAGCGTGGCGCGAACCCCTCTTCCCGCCAGCCGGTCGCGCGCAACAGCGCCCGCGACGCCAGGTTCCCCGGTTGCACGTCGGCCTGAAGCCTGTGTAATCCGAGCTGCTGGAAGGCGTGCTCGAAGACAAGCGGCATCGCCGCGCGCATCGCACCTCGCCCCGCATGCGGCACGAACGCGTAGTACCCGAGGTAGCCATTCTGGAACGCACCACGCACGATCTCCGACACGTTGTAGACGCCGACGAGTACGTCGTCGTCGTTCCGCGTGACCACCAGGCACGACTCGCGCTCGCGCTCCGAACGCTCGACGTACGCGTCGAACGCCTCGTCGCTGTCGGGAGCCGTCGTCCATGGGTGGTGCAGCTTGCGGCTTCGCCGCGCCGCCGCGACGAACTCGTCACGGTCGGCGAGCGTCGGGTGTCGCAGCGATACGTCGGCGCCGCTGACGAGGACCGTCATCCTGTGTGGCGGGCGCGCGCCTCGGCGATCACTCGCTCGGCGGCGACCCGGTTCTCGTAGCCGTCGGTCTTGACCTCGTGGCCCTCGAGGTCCTTGTACACCTGGAAGAAGTGCTCGATCTCATCCAGTAGTGGCTGCGGGATGCCGTCGAGGTCGTCCACGTGCGACCACATCGGGTCGCGCAGCGGAACGCACAGGACCTTCTCGTCCTCGCCCTTCTCGTCGGTCATCCGGAACAGTCCGATCGGGCGCACCCGGATGTGGCAGCCGGGAAAGGTCGACTCACCGACGAACACCAGTGCGTCCAGCGGATCGCCGTCGCCGCCGAGCGTGCCGGTTATGAACCCGTAGTCGGCCGGGTATTGCATGGATGTGAACAACATCCGGTCCAAATACACGTCGCCGGTTTCGTGGTCCATCTCGTACTTGTTTCGCGAGCCCTTGGGGATCTCGACGACGACGGTGAGCACCTCGGGGTCCATGGCGCGGAGTCTACGGGTCCACCATGAGCGGCGCTTCGCCCGGGGGTAGCATGGGCCGGACATGGCCGGCACCATCGGGGTGGGTTCCGCGCTTCGTCGTGCCCGCGAGATCCGGGGCATCACGATCGACGAGGCCGCCCGAGACACGAAGCTTCGCCCCGAGCAGCTGCATGCGCTCGAGGGCGAAGCATTCGATGAGCTGGGCGACCCGGTCTATGCGCGCGCGATGGTGCGCACGTACGCCCAGTATCTGGGTCTCAAGCCGGAGCGGGTGCTCTCGGTGTACGCCAAGCACACGGAAGCCATCGAACCGCCGGCCCCGCCCGGCAAGCTGGGGCGTGTCGAGCGGGGACTGGCCGCGAGCCGGATCCGCGATAATCAGAAGTTCCTCTTGGTGGCAGCGGCCGTCGTGTTGCTCGCGTTGATCGGGGTCGGGTTGGTCTCGCGCGGAGGCGCGCCGCAGGCGGCCGCGATCGACACGCCGGCGGCGACGGTGGCCGCCACCAGCCCGACCCCGGGTGCGGGCATCGACGTCACGATCGTGGCTACGGCCCCCGTCGAGGTGTCGGCGGTGATCGACGGCGGGTCGCAGTCACCCACCACGCTTCGTCCAGGTGAATCGATCGCCCTGATGGCGACGGAGGAGCTGCAGGTCTCAGCCACCGACGGCGGGGCCATCGACGTGACGGTCGATGGCCGCGACACGGGCGTGGCGGGCAGGAAAGGCCAGCCGTGGTCCGAGACGTTCACCCCGCGCGGGGGCGGCGGATGAGCGGCCCCGCGCCGCGGCACGACCCGTTTGGGTTCGGCTGGCCCAACGTGGTCTCCGTCGTCCGGATCGCCCTCATTCCGGTCGTGGCCCTCCTGATCGCACACGACACCCCGCAGACCCGATGGATCGCCACCGGCATCTTCATCGTAGGGGCCGCCAGCGACTTCCTCGATGGCTACCTCGCGCGCCGCCATGGGATGCAGACGGCGACGGGCGCCTGGCTGGACCCGTTGTCGGACAAGTTGTTCGTGGCGGTGCCGGCCATCGTGCTGTCGATCGGCGGGGAGTTCCCGTGGTGGGCCACCGCCGTGATCATCGCGCGGGAGCTCGCAGTCACGTGGCTGCGCTGGCGGCTGGATCAGGAAGGGGGCACGTCCATGCCTGCCTCGAAGGTGGGCAAGATCAAGACCGTGATGCAGCTGTTGGCGATCGGCTTCTCGATCGCCCCGCTGGCCACACGCTGGGACCCGCTCGTGCTCGGCCTCACCGGGGTGGCCGTCGTGTTGACCGTCTACTCCGGCGTCGAGTACTTCCTGACGACGCGGCACCGGGTGCGCGCCTCGTGAGCGCCTCGTGAGGGCCGAGATCGTCGCGGTCGGCACCGAGCTGTTGCTCGGCCAGATCGCCGACACGAACGCCCAGTGGATGTCGCAGCGCCTGGCCGAGATCGGCGTCGACGTGGTGCACCATCAGGCCGTCGGGGACAACCTGGAGCGGATCGTCGATACCCTCGGGCTCGCCGCCTCGCGCGCCGACGTCGTCCTCGTTTGCGGTGGCCTCGGCCCGACCGAAGACGACATCACGCGCGACGCGATCGCGGTCCTCGCCGGTGCACCCCTCCTACACCACGACGAGCTCGAGCGGATGCTGCACGAGAAGTTCCGGCGATGGTCGGCGATCGGAGTGATGCCGCGCAGCAACCTGCGTCAGGCCTCGGTCCCCGTCGGCGCGCGCTGGATCCTGCCGGATCGGGGAACCGCGCCGGGCCTGATCGTCGAGCTCCCCGGCGGTGTGTGTCTATACGGCGTGCCCGGTGTCCCCGACGAGATGCGAGAGATGATGAGCGGGACGATCCTGCCCGAGCTGCGGTCGCTCGCCGGCGGCGACGTGATCGCCTCCCAGGTGCTTCGGGTGGCCGGGTTGGGGGAGTCCGCCGTCGCCGAGCGTCTCGCCGACCTGTTCACCGTCGCCGAGAACCCGACGATCGCCTACCTCGCGTCGATGGGGGAGGTGAAGGTGCGTCTGACCGCCAAGGCGCCGTCGAAACCGGAGGCCAAAGAGCTGCTGACGCCGCTTGCCGCCGAGGTGGGCGCGCGCCTGGGCGACGTCGTTTTCAGCACCAACGACGAATCCCTGGAGGCTACGGTGCTCCGTTTGCTGGGCGAGTCGGGGCGAACGCTCGCGTGCGCGGAGTCCCTGACCGGCGGCGGGGTGGGGGAGCGACTCACGACGGTGCCGGGCGCGTCGGCTGCGTTCCTCGGCTCGGCGGTGGTCTACACAACCGAGGCGAAGCACCGCGTGCTCGACGTGCCCGACGAGGTGCTTGCCGGCGGCGTTGTCTCCGAGGGATGTGCGCTGGCCATGGCGACGGGCGCCCTGCGGCTTTATGGCGCCGACGTCGCGATCGCCCTCACGGGCGCGGCTGGGCCCGAGCCGCACGATGGCGCCGCGCCGGGCACGATCTGGGTCGCGCTCGCGGCCGCCGAGGGCACGAGACACGCGCGCGGGTTCTTCGCGCGCGGCGAACGCGACCGGGTCCGGCGCTGGGCCGAACAGGCCGGGCTCGATCTTGTACGACGCTACCTGCAGCGTGTGCCGTTGCCGGAGACGTCGCTGCCGGCATGAACGAGGCTCGGCCCCGGCTGTTCGTCGCGGTCGAGCTGCCCCAGGCCGTACGCGACGCGATCCGTGGCGCGACGGCCCCGTTGCGCCGATCGCTCGCGGGTTTCCGCTGGAGTGGCGCCGAGAACCTCCACCTGACGCTCGCGTTCATCGGGGATGTCGAGTCCGGGGACGTGCCTGCGATCGCGCGCGGCGTCGGCGGGGCCGTGGGCCTTGTCGAGCCATTCCCGACGGGTTTCACAGGCTTGGGGCGCTTTCCCGAACGGGGTCGCGCGAAGGTCGTGTGGGTCGGGCTGGACGATTCCGAGGGGCGGATCGCCGGTCTCGCCACGACCGTCACCGCCGGGTTGGCCGGGTTCCTCGAACCCGACGATCGCCCGTTCCACCCGCACATCACGATCGCGCGAGCGCGACATCCCGGCGCCGTGTCGCCCGCGATGCTCGATGACCCTGTGCCCGGCCTGCGGTTCGGCATCGAAGCCGTGACGCTGTTCCGCAGTCATCTCGGCGCCGAGGCGCCTCGCTACGAGCGTCTCGGTCGGTGGAACCTTGAGGCGGGAGCCCCCGAAGTTCCGTAGGATGCCGCGGCGAGCGAAGGAGGGATATCCGTGGCAACGGTCGAGGCTGCCCCCGCCGCCGGGTTCGTCCGGCCCGACGGCAAGGAGAAGGTCACCGGGACCGGCCGGTATACGGCCGATCTGGTGTTCACCGGTATGGCGCACGTGAAGTTCCGCTACACGGACCACTCCCACGCCAAGATCCTTCGGATCGACACGGCCAAGGCCAAGGCGTTGCCCGGCGTCGTGGCCGTCGTGACGCAGCAGGACCTGCCCGACGTTCGCTTCGGCGGGTTCGTCCAGGACCGCTACCTCTTCGCCAAGGATGTCGTGCGCTTCGAGGGCGAGATCATCGCGGGGGTCGCGGCGCTCACCGAAGCGATCGCCGAGCGCGCCGCCGCGTTGATCGAGGTCGACTACGAGCCGCTGCCGGTGGTGACCGACTACGTTGCCGCGATGGACCCGGGCGCGACCTTGATCCACACCGATCTCGCGTCGTATGAGAGGGACGAGAACATCGTCGCGTCCGGCAACACGATGGCCTTCCACACGATCGTCAAGGGCGACGCCGACGCAGCGATGGCCGGCGCCGACGTCGTCGTCAAGGGCCGCTACGTCTCCGACGCCTCGCAGGGCGTGCCGATCGAACCGCGCGCGGTGATCGCGCAATGGCAGGGCGATCAGGTCACGATCTGGTCTTCGACCCAGGTGCCCTACGCGGCGCGCGCCGGCGTGGCGGCCACGCTGCAGATGCCCGAGGCAGACGTGCGCATCGTGGTCCCGCTGCTCGGCGGCGGGTTTGGCGCCAAGTGCGACCTGCACTTCGAGGGGCAGGTCGCCGCGCTCGCGCGCGCCGCGAAGCGCCCCGTGAAGCTCGTCTTCTCTCGCGAGGAGGAGTTCCGCGTCATCGCGCAGCGTCGCGAGGGCATCGCGATGGAGTTCGAGACCGGCGTGACGCGCGAGGGGAACCTGGTGGCCCGCAAGGCCCGGCTCGTGCTGGATAAGGGCGCCTATTGCGGCGAGGGCGGCTTCCTCGGGCAGATGGCCGCGATGCACGCCTGCGGTCCGTACGTGATCGACAACGTCGCCGTCGAGGCGCACCTCAACTACACGAACAACCAGCCCTCGGGCTCCGTACGGGCTCCGACAGCACCACAGGTCTGTTGGGGGCTCGAGCAGCACATGGACGAGGTGGCCGCGGCGATCGGCATGGACCCCGTCGAGCTGCGCCGCCGCACGCTGATCGAGGAGGGCGACGAAGGGCCGACCCGCCAGGTCTTCGAACACGTGGGCGTTAAGGACACGCTGGACAAGGCCGTCGAGATGATCGGCTACGACCGCGACCTGCCCGAGGACGAGGCGATCGGCGTGGCCGTCGGCTGGTGGCCGTGCATGGCCGCGCCGTCGGGCGCCTACGTACAGCTCAACGGCGACGGGTCGGGCACGATCATCACCGGCGCGCAAGAAAACGGCACCGGCGCCGTGATGGCCATGCCGAAGTACGTCGCCGAGGAACTCGGCATGCAGCCGCAGGACTTCTCGATCCTGTATCAGGACACCGCGGCGGCGCCCTGGGACATGGGCTCGTGCGGGTCGCAGACGACCTTCAACAACGGTCGTGCGGTGCTCGATGCCGCGAACGAGGTTCGCGAAGCGCTGCTCGATGCCGCCGCCGATGAGCTCGAGGCCGATCGAGGCGACCTGGAGCTCGCCGGCGGTCAAGTGAGCGTGAAGGGCTCCCCGGAGCGCTCGATCTCGATCGCCCACATCGCCGGCGCCGGGACGATCCACGGCAAGGGGTCTGGTGACGTGCCCGACTCGCCGGAGTGCGACGCGGGCGGCTGCGTCGGGAGGCTCGGCAACGAATCGTTCCTCGCGCCGCAGCTGATCACGCAGGCCGCGCATGTGAAGGTCGACCGGGAGACGGGCGTGGTGCGCGTGCTGCGCGTCGCGGCGGCTCACGACTCCGGTCGGATCTTGAACAAGCTCGGTGCCGACGGGCAGGTCTTCGGCGGGGTCGTGATGGGCGTCGGTCTCGCGCTGTCCGAGGGCACGATCCTCGATGACGAGGGCCGCCAGCGGAACCCCCACCTTCTCGACTACAAGCTGGTGACCTGCTCGGATGCCCCCGAGATCGAGGTCGAATGGATCGAGTACGACTCGGTGGGACCGCGTGGCTCCAAGGGCGTTGGCGAGCCGCCGCAGGTGCCCACGGCCGGCGCGATCGCCAACGCGATCTCCAAGGTGCTCGGCGCGCAAGTGCGCGAGCTACCCATGACACCAGAACGCGTGTGGGCGACCGGCCAGGGGGCGGGCGCATGAGCTCGTTCGCATCCGCAACGACGATCGAGGACGCGCTCGCGGCGCTCGCCGCCGGCGCGCGGCCCGAGGCCGGCGGCGCCGACCTCGTGGTCGGCGCCCGACAGGGCAAAGCACCGCTGCCCGAGGACATCGTTGCGATCGACCGTCTCGAGGGGCTCGGCGAGATCCGGACCGAGGGCGACGCACTCGTGCTCGGCACGCTCGTGACCCACGAGGCGCTGGTCGCCGACGCCACGGTGCGCGAACGCCTGTCCTCCATCGCCGATGCGAGCGCGATCGTCGGCTCACACGCCACGCGCGCGCAGGGAACCATCGGCGGCAACGTGATGAACGCCTCGCCGGCGATGGACACCGGCGGCCCGCTGCTGTGCCTCGGCGCGACGATAACGCTGCGCTCGGCGACGGGGGAGCGCACGCTCGGTCTCGAGGAGCTCTTGACCGGTCCGGGCCAGACGGTCGCGACGCCCCAGGAGTTGCTCACC
>JBDUBL010000022.1:0-28490 GCA_040004125.1 Actinomycetota bacterium | reverse complement strand
GCCGCTCCACGACCTCCGAGGCGATGCGGTCGAGCGCGATGCGATCGCGCCGCTCGCTGCCCGACTCGAGCCGGGAGAGGTCGAGCAGGTCCGAGACGATCCGAGAGAGGCGATCCGCATCGCGCTCGAGCTGCTCGGTGAACCGGCGCGCGGCCGGGGGGTCCTCGAGTGCGCCGGTGCGCAGCGTCTCCGCCGTCGCGCGGATCGACGCGACCGGGGTCTTCAATTCATGCGAGGCGTTCGCGACGAAGTCTCTGCGGACGGCATCGAGATGGCGGGCCTCGGTGACATCGCGGACGACCAGCAGGACGCTGCCTTCGGTACCGACCGGCAGGGCTGCCGCGCGGAGCCATCGCGTCGGCGCGCCCGTCTCCGCCTCGATCCGGACGGTTGCGCCGGTGTAACCGGCTCGACGCACCGCATCGCGCAAGGTAGAGGGCAGCAAGAGGTCAGTTTTCGCCGGTGCGTCTCCGAGGTGACGTACGAACGCCTGGTTCGCGAACACTCGGTCGCCGCTGCGATCAACGAGCAGGACCCCTTCTTCCATCGAGGCGAGGATCAACCCCCGAACCTCACGGTCCCCTGCGCTCGCGCGCGACTCCTCGGCGAGGGCTGCGGCTGCTTCGGATGCCTCGCCGCGGTGCCGTGCAGACGCGCGCTCAGCTCGGATCATCGCCGCGATCGCGACACCGAGCACCGTTGCGACAACGATCGCCACCGCCACCTGCTGCATCGAACGCGAGTCTACGGCGATGATCCGTCCACCTCTCGGTCGTGGCGTTCACCGAGCGTTCATCTCGTGGCCGCGGCGGTGCCAAGTACGCCCGCCATGCTGCCGCTGATGGAAGGACAAACGCGGCCGCGCAGGCGGTCAGGGATCGGGAGGAACGGCATGCGGATGAAGCGACCGGCAACGTGGATGGCAGGCGGTCTGATCGTGGTGCTGGTGGCCGCCGGATGCTCGGCCAAAAGTGATTCTGCCAGCGGCGACGCGACCACGAGCGGGGGCCAGGCGTCGGGCTCGGTGGCCGTGTCCGGATCCTCCACGGTCCTGCCGATCTCGCAGCTCGTCGCGGAGCGCTTCGCCGGGGCGAACCCGGCCGCGACGGTGTCGGTCGATGGCCCGGGCACCGGCGACGGTTTCGTATTGTTCTGCGAAGGCAAGACCGACATCAACGACGCCTCTCGACAGATCGAGCCGACGGAGGCGAAGGCCTGCAAGCAAGCCGGCGTGCACTACGTCGAGCTGGAGATCGGCCTCGACGGGATCACCGTCATGACGAACCCAGCGAACTCGACCGTCACCTGTCTCAACAAGGGTGATCTTTACGCGTTGTTCGGGCCGGAATCCGAGGGGTTCTCATCGTGGTCGGACGCCAACGAGCTCGCGCAGCAGGTTGGCGGGACGGGAAACTTTCCGAACGTTCCCTTGTCGATCGTGGCTCCCGGCGAGGAGTCGGGCACGTATGACTCCTTCATCTCGCTCGTGGGGATCGAGGAAACGGCGCTCGCCGACGGCGTGGCGGCAGACCAGGCGGCGACTCTGCAGCCCGATTACCAATCGAGCGCCCAAGATTCGGTGATCATCCAGGGGATCGAGGGCTCGGACACGGCGCTCGGCTTCGTCGGATTCGCCTACGCCGACCAGCAGGGCGACAGCGTCACCAAGATCGCGATCGACGACAGCGACGGCTGCGTCACACCGTCCGCGGCAACGATCGCCGATGGCACCTACCCCTTGTCGCGCAGCCTCTACGTATACGTCAATACCGACAAGCTCGCGTCCAGCCCGACACTGGCATCGTTCGTCGATTATTACCTTTCGGACGCAGGCATCGGCGCGGTGACCGACGCCGACTACGTGTCGATCCCCGCGGATCGCCTGGCGGCAACCCGCCAGGCGTGGACCCAGGCGGGTGGGACGACCTGAGCCAACGACCTTCGGGGGCGGGCTGATGGCGCGCCCGGCAGCGGTGCTCACAGCGGCCGACCTCCGAGGGGGGTCGGCCCGCCGGCGTCGAGAGGCGGCGATCCGCCGGCTCTTCGGCGCAGCCGCGGCCGTGTCCGTGGTGATCAGCGCGATCATCGTCATCGCGCTTGTGGGGCGCGCGATCGACTTCCTGCGCCAGATCCAACCTGCATGGCTCGTGGCCGAGGGGTGGTTCCCGCGCCGCAACGAGTTCTCGATCCCCACCTTGGCCGCTGGCTCTCTGATCGTGGCCGGTATCGCGATGCTGATCGCGGCGCCGCTCGGGCTCGCGTCGGCGATCTACCTTTCGGAATACGCGCGACCACGAGCTCGTCGCGTGCTCAAACCGATCGTGGAGTTGTTGGCGGGGCTTCCGAGCATCGTGGTGGCCTTCTTCGCCTTGACGGTCATCAGTCCCGACGTCGTCCAACGGATCTTCTCGTCCGCGACCTTCTTCAACATGATGGCGGCGGGGGTCGGGGTCGGCATCCTATCCGTGTCACTCGTGGCAACGGTTGCAGAGGATGCCCTGCGAGCGGTGCCGCGTTCCCTGCGTGAGGGTGCCTACGGCCTCGGGGCGCGACGTCGGACGACGAGCCTACGGGTCGTCGTGCCTGCGGCAACGTCGGGCATCATGGCTGCCTTGATCCTCGGACTGTCGCGGGCGATCGGCGAGACGATGGTTGTTCTGATCGTCGCCGGCGGAACCGGGGGTTCGTTGTTTACGGTGAACCCGCTCGGGCCGGGTCAAACAGCGACGGGCGCCATGGCCGCGCTTGCGATCGGAAGCGATCAGGTCAGGGGCTCGAGTGCCGCGTTCGCGTCTCTGTTCTTCGTCGGACTCCTGTTGTTCACCGTCACGTTCGTCTTGAACCTGATGAGCGAGCGCTTCGTCCGTCGGGCACGGAGGCACGGCTGATGGGCGCCGTCGTGACCGGCACGACGAGCGCCGTGGTGACCGCGCAGCTCCGTGGGAACCGGCGCGATGTCGTCGGATCGCTGTTCGCAGCGGGCCTCCTCGGCGCGTTGCTCCTATCGCTGCTGATCCTCGTGGTGTTGCTGTGGGAGGTCTTTCGAACTGGATGGCCGGTGCTCGCTGATCGAGGGGTCGGGTTCCTGACCGCCGGTCCCTCGAGCGTACCGGCGTCTGCCGGCATCGGAGCGGCGCTCGCCGGCTCGCTCGCAATGATGGTGATCGTGGCCCTCGTCGCCTTCCCGTTCGGTATCGGTGCGGCGGTGTACCTGGAGGAGTACGCACGCGACACGCGTGTCACTCGCTTCGTCGCGACGAACGTACGCAACCTCGCCGGCGTCCCCTCGATCGTCTACGGCATCCTGGGTCTTGTGTTGTTCGTCGAGGTGCTGAATCGCGTGATCGACATCCACGACACCGGCAGCCTGTTGTCGGGTGGGCTCACGCTGGCTGTGCTCGTGTTGCCGATCGTGATCATCACCACGTCCGAGGCGCTTCGCGCGGTCCCGCGCTCGCTCCGGGAGGCGGCGTTCGGGGTCGGCGCCACCCGCTGGGAGGTCATCCGCCACCATGTGCTGCCCGCGGCCGCGCCGGGGATATTGACGGGGACCGTCTTGTCCCTTGCAAGGGCCTTCGGCGAGACGGCTCCTTTGCTGCTGGTCGGCGCGGTTAACGGGTTCTTCGCGACGGGCGACGCGGGCGTGATCGAGCGGCTCCTTCGCTCGCCATACTCTGCGCTGCCCGTTCAGATCCTCGCGTGGACTACTGTGCCGAATGAGGCGTTCAAGGCTCTCGCGGCCGCGGCGATCCTCGTGATGATGGCGATCTTGCTCGTGGTGAACGGGGTCGCGATCTGGCTTCGGAATCGATACGAACGGACGTGGTGATCGAGATGATGGAGACGGCGTCGGCGAAGGCCGACGAGGCGCAGACTGAGAACCCGCAACTCGTCCTGGACGTGCACGGGCTGTCGGTCTGGTACGGGGACTTCCGAGCCGTGCGCGATGTGTCGCTCCCGATCGAACACAACCGGATCACAGCGCTGATCGGCCCCTCCGGTTGTGGCAAGACGACGGTCCTTCGATGCCTGAACCGGATGAACGACTTGATCGAGGGCGCCCATGTCGAAGGGTCGATCCGCTACCACGGGGCCGATCTCTACGATCCGCAGGTCGATCCGGTCGAGGTGCGCCGGCGCATCGGCATGGTCTTTCAGAAGCCAAATCCGTTCCCGAAGTCGATCTACGACAACGTGGCGTTCGGTCCCAAGGTGGCCGGATACGACGGCGACCTCGGCGATCTCGTGGAGGAGGCGCTTGTCCGCGCGGCGCTCTGGGACGAGGTGAAAGAGAAGCTGTCGGCCTCGGCGATGGCGCTGTCCGGCGGTCAACAGCAGCGGCTCTGCATCGCACGCGCGATCGCGACCAAGCCGGATGTCATCTTGATGGACGAGCCATGTTCGGCGTTGGATCCAATCGCCACCGCCAAGATCGAAGACCTGATGCAGGAGCTTCGCTCCGACTACACGATCGTGATCGTCACGCACAATATGCAGCAAGCCGCGCGTGTCTCGGGGCGAACGGCGTTCTTCACGGTGGAGGTCGCCGACGACGGCTCACGGACGGGGACGGTAGTGGAGTTCGATCGCACCGAGACGATCTTCACGAAACCGTCTGATCCGAGGACCGAGGCATACATCACGGGGAGATTCGGTTGATGCGGACCCAGTTCCACGATCGGCTCGGGGCGTTCGAGCACGACCTGCTGCGTTTAGGGGAGCTTGCGGCGGCCGCGGTCCAGGGGGCCGTGGCGTCGTTCGTATCGCGCGACGACGTCGCGGCGGAGCACGTGATCGCCAACGACGACGCGATCGACGAGCTGTACCTCGCGATCGATCACGGCACCCTGTCGATGGTGGCCCTTCAGGCGCCGGTGGCGGCCGACCTTCGGCTCGTTTCCGCGATCCTACACAGCTGTCTGCATCTTGAACGGATCGGGGACCAAGCCGTGAACATCGCGAAGATCCAGCTCGCGACGAACGGACTCCCGGCGGCCCCGGCGATGCAGGCGCAGATCACCGAGATGGGTGATCTGGTTGTCCAGATGTTGCGCGTTTCCCTAGAGGCCTTCTCGCATCGAGACGTCCATCGCGCCGAGCAGCTCCAGGCGCTGGACGACCCGGTCGATCGGCTGAACCGGGCCACGCACCTGGAGGCACTCAAGCTGGCACACGACCCGCAGGCGCTGGACTGGGGACTCCACGCCAACATGGCCGCGCGAGCCCTCGAGCGCGTGGGCGATCAGGCGGTCGATATCGGCGAGCAGGTGGCCTACCTGGTCACCGGCGACTTCCGTGAGTTCACCGACGCCTCCCACAAGACCGAGCGCTAGATGGCCGAACCGACCGCTCGGATCCTGCTCGTCGAGGACGAACCCTCGCTGGCCGAGACCGTGCGCTACGCGCTGGAGCGTGAGGGCTTCGGCGTCACCGTGGCTCGGGACGGGCAAGAGGCGCTGGATCGATTCGGCGCCGAGACACCCGATCTCGTGATCTTGGATCTCATGCTGCCCGCGGTTTCGGGCCTCGACGTCTGCCGGCGGATCCGCGCCACCTCGACGGTGCCGATCGTGATGGTGACGGCGAAGGACTCGGAGGCCGACAAAGTCGCGGGGCTCGAACTCGGCGCCGACGACTACGTCACGAAGCCGTTCTCTGTCCGCGAGCTCGTCTCGCGGGTTCGCGCCCTCCTGCGGCGTTCCCAGATGACGACCGAAGCCGCCACAGGCGAGACGTTGACGGGAGGACCCGTTCGGATGGACACCGACCGTCACGAGGTGACAGTGCACGACGAGCCGGTGTCGTTCCCGCCCAAGGAGTTTGAGCTTCTCGAGACGTTCCTTCGATCGCCTGGCCGGCTCCTTGCCCGTGAGTTCTTGATCCAGCGGATCTGGGGCGATGACTACGTGGGCGATACCAAGACGTTGGACGTGCACGTGAAGCGGCTCCGCCAGAAGATCGAGCGGGACCCGCACGAGCCTGAACACCTGCTGACGGTGCGCGGCCTCGGTTACAAGTTCGTGAACTGACCGAACGGCGGATGCAGCCTCGGCGTTCCGCCGGTATCCTCCCCCCGGTTCAACCGATGGAGAGGTAGCTGAAGCGGTGCCGTTCCAGGTGATCCCACGCGAGTTGGTCTTCTACGACCTCCTCGACGCTGCGGCCAAGAACGTGGCGGAAGGCGCCGGCGAGCTGCTGGCGCTCGTTGACGACCTTTCGCAACGAACGGAACGCGCGGCACGGATCCGGGCGCTCGAATCCACTGGTGACGACATCACGCACCAGATCATCTCGACGTTGAACCAGACCTTCGTGGTGCCGATCGACCGTCACGACATCCTGCACCTCGCCTCCGCCTTGGACGACGTGATCGACTATCAGGAAGGGATCGCCGATCTGATCGAGCTGCTGCCGCTCACGGAGGTCTTTCCGCGGTTCCGCACCCTGGTCGAGGTGCTGGCACGGACGTGCGCCGCGGTGGTGCGGGCGGTCGGCGATCTGCAGGTCCTCAAGGCGATCCCCCCCGACATCGCGGCCATCAAGCGCGAGGAGCGCGAAGGAGACTTCATCTTCCGCAGGGCGATCGCCGACCTCTACTCGGGGGACTATCGCCCGCTCGAGGTCTTGATGTGGAAGGACCTGCTCTACCAGGTCGAGGCCGCGATCGACCGGTGTGAGGACGTCGCCGACCAGATCGAGTCGGTGGTGGCCAAGTTCCGATGAGCTATGTCGTCGTGATCGTCATCGGGGTCGCACTGCTCTTCGACTACATCAACGGGTTCCACGACGCCGCCAACTCGATCGCGACCGTCGTATCGACCCGCGTGCTGACACCCAAGCAAGCGGTCGCGTGGGCAGCCTTCTTCAACTTCGCTGCCTTCATCTTCTTCGGCACGAAGGTGGCGGAGACGATCGCGAGCGTGACCGTGCCGGGCACCTTCAACAACGCGGCGATCTTTGCCGCGCTGATCGGTGCGATCGGGTGGGATCTGATCACCTGGTGGACCGGTCTGCCGACGTCGTCCTCGCACGCGCTGGTCGGGGGGCTCGCCGGTGCGGCGGTGGCGAAGGTGGGCTGGAGCGCGCTGGTGGTGTCCGAGTATCAGAAGATCGCGGTGTTCATCGTGCTCGCGCCGGTGATGGGGTTCCTGCTGTCCTTCACCTTTATGACGGGGGTGCTGTGGCTGTTCCATCGGTATCGGAAAGTGGACAAGCTGAACCGCGGTTTCCGTCGGGGTCAGCTCGTCTCCGCCGCCGCGTTCAGCTTGGGACACGGGGGGAACGACGCCCAGAAGACGATGGGCGTCATCCTCACGGTGCTCATCGCGAATGGGATCCTGACGAAAGGCTCGGCCGTCCCGGTGTGGGTGGTGTTGTCGGCGCACCTGGCGATCGGGCTTGGGACGCTGTTCGGTGGCTGGCGGATAGTGCACACCATGGGGTCCAAGATCACGAAGCTCCAGCCAGTTGGCGGCATGGCGGCCGAGAGTTCCGCCGCGATCGCGCTTGGACTCGCGACCTTCGGCGGGGTGCCCGTGTCGACCACCCACACGATCGCGGGGGCGATCGTCGGTGTCGGCACGACCAACCGCCTATCCGCGGTGCGATGGGGCGTGGCTGGCCGGGTGATGTGGGCCTGGGTGCTGACGATCCCGGGTGCCTTCATCATCGCGTACATTGCGTACCTACCGTTCAAGGCCATCCTGTGAACAAGATCTCCCGGCGAACGTGGTTCTTCCTCGTGATCGTGGTGGCGATGCTGCTCCTTTATGCGCCGACACCGGCCAAGTTCCGCTGGGTCAACCTCGCGCTCGCGGCGCTTGCCCTGTTCTGGTTCATCTTGTTCACGATCGAGGATCTGATTCGCGCGCACCGCGAAGGACGCCGGATGGGAGGACCCAGATGAAGCTGAAGATCTCCAAAGGGGCCGATGTCTTCTTCGACCTGTTCTCCGGTGCCGCCGAGAATATGCGGGTCGCTGCGGAGTTACTTCTCGACATGGTGTCGGACTTCCACGAGGTCGAGTTGAAGGCCCGACGGATCCAAGAACGTGAGCACGACGGCGATACGTTCACGCACGAGGTGATTCAGCATCTCAACACGACGTTCATCACGCCGATGGACCGCGAAGACATCTATGCGCTGGCGTCCGCACTGGACGACGTCGTCGACGCGATCGAGGCGGCTGGCGACCTGTTCGTGTTGCACAACATCGAGGAGCCAAGACCGGGCATGATCCAACAGGCCGATGTGCTGGTGCGGGCGGCGCGCCAAACCGAGCAAGCGGTCAAGGCGCTCGAGTCCCTGGATCGCGCCGTCCTCGAGCCCTACTGGATCGAGATCAACTCTCTCGAGAATGAAGGGGACCGCTTGTACCGACGCTCGGTCGCCGACATGTTCAGCGGCGATCACAAGGCCATGGACGTGCTGCGCTGGAAGGATGTCTCCGAGACGCTCGAGGAGGCCCTCGACGGCCTCGAGAACGTCGCGAATATCGTGGAGGCGGTCGTCCTCAAGCACGCATAGCGGCGGAGGGCGGCGCCTGCCCTCCGATGTAGGCTCCTGACGTGAGCCGCGACTCCTTCCCCTGCGACGCTCCTCGTCCGTGAGTTGACGATGGGTATGTCGGATTACCTTGGCCCCGGAACCGGGATTCCGGTGTCCGACTCGGGTGGTCGCGGCTACGCCCCGACCGAATCCGCGCACCGTTATATCAATCGTGAGCTCTCCTGGCTCGATTTCAACACCCGGGTACTGTCGCTCGCCAAGGAGACCGACCGCCCTTTGCTGGAACGAGTGCGATTCCTGTCGATCTTCGTTGCGAACCTCGACGAGTTCTTCCAGGTCAGGGTGTCGGGTCTCTTGGAGCAGCGAGAGGCCGGGATCCATCAGGCGACCCCCGACGGGATGACGCCGGCGGAACAGCTCATCGGCATCCGCGAACGCGTGACGACCCTGATGACCGATGTGCACGACCTCTATACCGACGTCATTGCCCCGGAACTCGAGAAGGCTGGGATCCGCCTTATCGGCTGGGCCGACCTTGACGACGAGCAGCACGCGTGGCTCAGCGACGTGTTCACCGAGCGGATCTTTCCGGTGCTGACGCCGCTGTCGGTCGACCCGGCACACCCCTTTCCGTATATCTCGAGCCTCTCGCTGAACCTTGCGCTCCTGGTCCACGACCCAGTCACCGGCGGCAGGCGCTTCGCCCGGCTGAAGGTGCCACCGCTGCTGCCCCGGCTGTTCGCGTTGCCCGACGGCGAGCGCTTCATCGCGATCGAGCACGTGATCGCCGCGCATCTGGACCGTCTGTTCCCAGGGATGCGGGTTGGAGCCCACTACGTCTTCCGGGTCACGCGCGACGCCGACCTCGATGTCGAAGAGGATGAGGCGGACGACCTGTTGGAGGAGATCCAGACGGTGTTGCTCCGTCGCCGTCGCGGCGCCAGCTGCGTGCGCCTCGAGGTGGAGTCCGGAACGCCCGCGGACGTCCTCGAGTTGTTGTCCCGCGAACTCGATCTGGAGGAAGACCAGATCTACGAGAGCCCCATCCCGTTGGACATCTCCGGGCTCGACATATTGGACGCCCTCGAACGCCCGGAGCTCAAACGTGATCCGTGGGTCCCAGTTACCGCTCCCGCACTGGCGCAACACGGCGAGGCGGCGCCAGACCTGTTCCAGGTGCTCCGTCAAGCCGACGTGCTCGTGCATCACCCGTATGAATCGTTCGTGACCTCCGTCGAGGAGTTCGTCGAGACGGCCGCCGACGATCCCAACGTGCTCGCCATCAAACAGACGGTGTATCGCACCTCCGTGGGTAGTCCGACCGTCGAGGCGCTCGGCCGCGCTGCCGAGATGGGCAAGCAGGTCGTGGCGCTGGTGGAGCTCAAGGCGCGGTTCGATGAAGAGGCGAACATCAAGTGGGCCCGCACCCTCGAGCGCGCCGGTGCCCATGTCGTGTACGGCGTCGTGGGGCTCAAGACGCACGCCAAGGTCTGCTTGGTGGTGCGGCGCGAGGGACACGCGATTCGCCGATACGCCCACATCGGCACCGGTAACTACAACTCCAAGACGGCATCGTTGTATGAGGATGTGGGCCTCCTCACGTCAGATCAGGCCTTGTGCACGGACGTCGCGGATCTGTTCAACCTGCTGACCGGGTATAGCCGTCAGCCGACCTACGGCAAGCTCTTGATCGCGCCGTTGACCCTTCGTGCCGCCTTGCTCGAGATGATCCGATCCGAGGAGGCCGCAGGCCCAGACGGCGAGATCGTGCTCAAGATGAACAGCCTCGGGGATCCGGAGCTGATCGACGCGCTCTACGCGGCGTCACAGGCGGGAGCTTGCATCGACCTGGCGGTGCGCGGGGTGTGTTGCCTTCTGCCGGGCGTGCCCGGTCTATCGGAGTCGATCCATGTTCGGTCGATCGTGGGCCGATTCCTCGAGCATTCGCGGATCTTCCGATTCGGGAGTCGCGCTCGTGGGCGTCGGTACTTCATCGGATCGGCCGACATCATGCCGCGCAACCTGGATCACCGGGTCGAGGCGGTCGTGCCGGTCGAGCGGCTCGACCTGCAGCTGCGCCTGGACGAGATCCTGGAAGCGGCGTTCCTCGACGACACCCTCGCATCCGAGCTCGGCCCTGACGGGATCTGGCGACGCGTGCCGACGATCCGCGGGTTCGACGCTCAAGCGGAACTGATCCGACTCGCCACGGAGCGCGCTCGCGGAGAACGATGATGTCTCCGGCGGCGACGGACACCGCCGCCTGGCTGCGCGGCGCGCTCGGCCCGTCGCTCGATCGGTTGGGAGCCTGCAACGCCACCGATCGGGTCCTGGACCCGGAGGCGGTCCATGCCGCCCGAGTGGCCACTCGAAGGCTGCGGGCCGACCTCAAGGTGCTGCGCGGACCTTTGGGTGGAAACTGGGATGGGGACGTGCGCCCGGAGCTGGAATGGATCGGTGGTCTCCTGGGGGCGGTCCGCGACGCGGACGTACTGGCCGGTGCACTTTCCGGCGAGGCCGCGATCGTACCCGAGGCGCTGCGCGCGGGCGCCGCGCGGCTTCGTCGAACCATCGGGATCGAGCGCGACCGGGCGCAGGCGGCCCTGCTCCTCGCGGTAGAGGGCGCGCGGTTCGCGGCCCTGCTCGATCACCTGCAGAGGATCCTCGCCGACCCGCCCGCCGCGTCGGACCTCGATCCGTCGATCGTGATGAAGCCGGTCTGGCGGGCGCTCAAACGCCGGGTACGGGACCTTGGGCTCGAGCCGTCGGATGCAGCCTTGCACGACGTGCGGATCGCCACCAAACGCGCACGGTACGCTGCGGAGATGTTTGGATCGGCGGATCGTGCAGATGCAGCGCGGTTCGTGCGCCGGGCGAGCAGGCTGCAGGAAGCGCTGGGACGCCACCACGATGCAGCCGTCGCCGTCGTGTGGCTGCTCGACGCCACTTCGCCCGATCCCGAGGTCGCCCTCGCGGCGGGATGGCTCGCCGCCCGCTTCGCGCAGGCCCGCGACGTACAGCGGAAAGCCTGGCGGACGCACTGGCAGAAGCTCTCGCGAGCCGAGGCGCGGTTCTGGTGAGCGACGAGGTCCTCGCTGCTGGCGGGGTCGTCGGGCGAGGCCGCCCTGGCGCGCGCGAGGTCCTGCTTGTGCACCGGCGCCGCTACGACGACTGGACGCACCCGAAGGGAAAGCTCGAGACGGGTGAGTCCTTTCAAGACGGTGCTCGGCGCGAGGTGCTCGAGGAGACCGGCTGGCAGTGCGAGCTCGGCCCCGAGCTCCCGTCGATCGCGTATCCGGATGCGCGGGGGCGCCCCAAGCGGGTGCGCTACTGGATGATGCACCCGGCGCTCGACAGCGGGTTCACCCCGGGCGCCGAGGTCGACACAATCCGATGGACGCAGCCCGTCGAGGCTCGGGCGTTGCTCAGCTATCCCCGCGACGTCGAGACCCTCGAGGCCGCGCTCGCGCTGGATGCGCCGATCTATGTCGTTCGGCACGCGAAGGCCGGATCGCGCCGGGACTGGCGCGACGACGATGACCGCCGACCGATCAGCGCAAAAGGGGCGCGTCAAGCCGCGCGCCTGCTCGAGCACCTCGGTCTGGATCGGGTACACCGGGTCGTGTCGAGTCCATCGCTTCGATGCGTGCAGACGGTGGCTCCGATGGCGGAGGCGCTGTCGCTGCCGCTCGAGCGGCACGATGCGCTCCGCGAGGCGACCGACGTCGGCACGGCGCTGGCGCTCCTGGCCGAGCTCGCAGGCCCCAGCGTCGCCTGCACCCACGGGGACATCGTGCAAGCGGTCGTTCTGGCGGTGTCGCCGGACCGGCCGCGGGCAGGTGTGGAGGGCTGGAAGAAGGGATCGACCTGGATCCTCGAACGTGACGCCGGTCGCCCGGTCGAGGCGCGATACGTGGCGCCGCCCCGAGATCGGGTCGGGTAGCCGCGTGCGTTGCGCCGTACTCGACCTCGGCAGCACCTCGTTCCAGCTGCTCATCACCGACGCGACCGCAGACGGTGCGTTGACCCATGTGCTGCGGGATCGAGTGATCTTGAACCTCGGGGCAGAGGTGGCGGCCACCGGGCGTGTTCCCGACGACCTGCTCGATCGGGCGCTCGACACCGCATCCAGGTTCCGCGATATCGCCGATCGTTCGGGCGCGGAAGCGCTCTGGCCGGTGGCCACCGCCGCCTTCCGGGAGGCGGCGAACCAGCCCTGGTTGTCCAAGGCGTTGCGGGGGGCGCTGGGCGTGCCTGTGCGCATCCTGGGCGGCGACGAAGAGGTGCTGTGCACGGTGTCGGGCATCCGCGCGAGCGTGACCCTGCCGCCGGGACCTTGGCTCGCGTTCGACCTTGGCGGCGGCAGCCTCGAGATCGCGCTCGTGGAGGGCGACGAGATCCGTTGGACCGGGTCGTTTCCGCTGGGCGCCGCGCGTCTGGCGCGAACGATGGTGGCCCACGACCCGATGGCGCGGACCGAGCGCCGGGAGCTTCGCCGGTTGGTCAGGGATCTGCTTGAGCCGGCCGTCGAGGCGTGCGGCGCCCTCGCCGATCCCGTCTGCATCATCGCGGGCGGCACGGCGGGCGCTCTCGGGCGACTCTTGGCGGCTCGCCGCTGGCCCGACCCCCCGACCTCGCTGAACCAGTTCGAGGTGCCGGTCGATGCGTTGAGCGATCTTTCCCGATCGCTATGTACCTCGCCCTTGGAGGAACGCCTGACGTTGCCCGGGATCGACGAGCGTCGTGCCGACCTACTGCCCGCCGGGTCGGTCGTGCTCGCCACCGCGTTGGAGCTGGTGGGGGCTCGCTCGGCCGTGCACAGCGAATGGGGGCTGCGCGAAGGGGTCGTGTTGCGCGAGCTCGGCGCGCCGATACCCGGCTCGCCGGCGGAACTGCGACGCAGCGCCGTCGATCGGCTCGCCCACGGCTGGAGCACCGATGACCGGCACTCGGCGGGGGTTCGGCGTCATGCGGACCGGTTGTTCGATGAGACGAGCGAGCTGCACGGTCTCGGCCCGGTCGAACGAGAGTTGCTGGGCTCGGCCGCGCGTATCCACGACGTCGGCACGCGGATCTCGCCCGACAAGCATCACAAACACGGCGCCTACGTCGTGGAGCACGCGGGGTTGCGCGGGTTCTCACCGGATGAGGTGGCGCTGATGGCCTGCATCGTCCGGTTCCAGCGCGGGTCGGCGCCGCGGACCAGCTATCCGCCGTTTGCCGCCCTGACGGCCACGGAACGCGAGGCGTGCCGAGTCCTGGTCGGCATCCTTCGCGTGGCGCATGCGCTCGGCCGCGGTGGCGCCGATGACGTCCGGGGGATCGACATCGCGAGACGCGAGGATGCGCTGGAGATCAGTGTCGACGGCGAGAATCCTGCCCGCGCGATCGCCGATGCCGCGGAGCAGGCCCCGCAGCTCGCGCGAGCGCTCGGATGCTCGATCGCGTTCCACATACGCCCCCTCGGGTAGGCTCGCGCGGATGATCCGCATCAGCCTCTATCGCGACGGCGCGCGGCTCGACGACACGGTCGACCTGCGGCGGGCGCGCGACATCCTCGCCGGGCAAGACACGTTCGTGTGGCTGGACGTCGCCGATCCCGACGACGCCGACATCGACTCGATCGGCGAGGTCCTCGGGCTGCATCCGCTGACCCTCGAGGACGTTCGTCATCGCGGCCAGCGTCCGAGGGTCGAGCTCTTCGAGGGGTACACCTTCGTGGCGGTGAGGCCGATGCGCCTGCCCGACGGCGAGCTTCAGGAGTGCGAGGTGTACGCTTTGGTGGGTCATCGCTTCCTCGCGACGCTTCGCTACGGCAAGGACTGGCTCGACATCGACAGGCTCGAGAGCCGATGGCTGCGCCAGCCGCGCTTGTTTGCCGAGCAGCCGGGCGGCTCGGCGGTGTATTTCCTGCTGGACGAGGTGGTCGACGGCTACCTCTCCGTGATCGAGCAGCTGGAGGACCAGGCCGACGATCTCGAGGACGCCGTGACCGGCGACCATCTTCCGGCCGACGGCCCCACCGGCCAGGATCGGATGTTCCGGTTGAAGCGCGAAGTCGTTCGACTGCGCCGCGTCGTATCCCCCCTTCGGCAGGGGCTTGATCTGATCCAGGAGGAGCCCTGGCTGGTCGGCTCGGAGCTGCTCCCGTATTACCGCGACGTCACCGAGCACGCGATCCGTGTGGCCGAGCTCGCCGACAACGTCCGCGACCTGCTCACGTCGTTGCTCGAGCTGCAGGTGGCCAAGGAGGCGAACAAGCTGAACGACACCGTTCGCACGTTGACGGCGTGGGCCGGCATCCTGGTGGTACCGACCTTGATCGCGAGCATCTACGGCATGAACTTCACGAGGATGCCCGAGCTCGGGTGGCACCTGGGCTACCCGTTCGCGATCGCGCTGATGTCGGCCGCGTCCTTCGCGCTGTGGCTGATGTTCAAGCGACGGGGCTGGCTGTAGGCCGATGTGTCGGGCCGTGAAGGTGCTGTGCGTGGCGCCCGACCGTGCGCAGCTTCTCGCGTTGAAGCAGGCGGCGGTCGCCGCGGAGTGGGAGCTCTGCCCGGGCGCGACCGATCTGCGTGGCGCGCTGGATCAGATCGATGCCGAACGCCCACATGCCGTCGTCGTCGTCGGGCCGTTCGAGGAGCTCGTGGCGATGGTCGCCGCGCGTTTTCCGGGGATGCGGATCGTGACCGATCGCGCGATGCCGGGCGCCACCACGGTGATGGAGGCGGTGTCGGAAGCCCGGACGGCGCTGCGTGCGCAGCCCCGTCCGGGCGGCCCGATCACGTAGTGGCTAGCCGCGCCATGGGCCCCACCCGTGCTTCCGCACCATGCGCATGGTCACCATGATGTTGGCTCGGGCGTTGTAGGCGGACCAGTCCGTGAACCCGTAGGTCTTGGCTCGTGAGGGCCAGTACTTGCACAGATGCTGGTAGATGCCTTTCGCGCAGCTCCAGCTGTTGTAGGCGGTCGGGTGGAATCGCGATTCCCGGTCGGCGATGGAGAGCGCCTTGTCGGGACTCACGCCGAAGTGCTTGGCAGCACATCGGACCAGATCCTTGACGTATGCCGTCCCTTCGCGCCAATCGATCCGACAGATCGTTGACGTCTTGGATGTCGTCGACAGGCTTCCCTGGATCGGAGCAGCGGATGCATGCGCGATGGGGAAGACCGTGAGGATCGCGGTCAGGAACAGCGTCGCGGTCAGCCCGCGACGCAGCCGGATCGCTTGCGTCATAAGCAGTTCACCCCCGCGGCGGACGGAACTGGCAGCTGCGTCCTTCGTCCCTCGCATCGGCGAACGGTTCGCCGGTGCTTCGGACCTCTCCACGGTCGGTCGCGGGTGTTGCATCACCTCCTGGGTGCGTCGTCCAACGTGTGACCGACCCATCCGGCGGGCACGTCCCCGGCCACCCTTCCGCACACAGGCGCACGCCAACCAGCCCTGGGAAGGCGGAAGCACGCGATGGTGCGGGAAGGGGGGTCGGACGGGGAGGCGTCCGTCGAAAGGTAGGACCACCCTACCGACGCCTCTGACGTTCCGGCAACCTACCTATGACCGCGAGTCACATCAGGTGGTGCGAGCATGGTGACATGTCCTCGACCGAAAAGCGCGTGCTGCTTGCCGCACCCCGCGGCTACTGCGCGGGCGTCGAGCGGGCGGTCGAGGCCGTCGAGCGCGCGCTCGCCAAGCACGGCGCGCCGGTCTACGTACGCAAGCAGATCGTGCACAACCTGCACGTGGTTCGCGACCTCGAAGCGCTCGGGGCGGTGTTCGTCGAGGAGCTCGACGAGGTGCCCGAGGGCGCGGTCGCGGTGCTGTCCGCACACGGCTCGCCACCGACCGTGTTCGACGAGGCGCGCGGGCGTGGGCTCGAGCTGATCGACGCGACGTGCCCGCTCGTGACGAAGGTGCACGTCGAGGCCCGGCGATTTGCGGCCGACGATCGCACGATCGTGCTGATCGGCCACGCCGGCCACGAAGAGGTGGAAGGTACGAGCGGCCAGGCCCCCGAGCGCACCGTCCTGGTCCAGACCGAGGCGGAGGCACGGGTGGTGGACCTGCCGACAGACCGGCCGCTCGCCTACCTGACCCAGACGACGCTGTCGGTCGATGAGACGAGTCAGATCGTGCGGGTGCTGCAGGAGCGCTACCCAACCCTCCAAGGCCCTCCCCGGGAGGACATCTGCTACGCCACCCAGAACCGCCAGGACGCGGTCAAAGAGCTCGTCCCGCAGGTCGACGTGCTGTTGGTGATCGGCTCGAAGAACTCCTCGAACTCCAACCGCTTGGCCGAAGTGGCGCGTGAGCGTGGCGTGCCCGGCTACCTGGTCGATGACGAGAGCGAGGTCGATCCCGCGTGGCTCGACGGGGCCTCGATCGTCGGACTCACGAGCGGCGCGAGCGCACCCGAGCACTTGATCGAGCAGATGCTCGCGTGGCTCGCCGATCGGGGTTTCGAGGATGTGGAGCAGATCTCAGTAGCGGAAGAAGGCGTGCGGTTCAGCCTACCGGCGGGGGTGCGCCAGCTGCCGCTGGCCCCGGGCGGCGGGCGCTCCTAGTCCTCGTCGGCCAACTCCTGCTCGCCGCACAGGGCGATGAGTTCGTCCTCGCCCTCGTCGGGGCCGACCGAGATCAGTCGATCGCCGGCATGCAGCGCGAACGGCCCCCGGGGTCGGTACACCCATCGCGTCCCGCGTTGGACCGCGAGCACGAACATGCCGGTCTCGGTCTCGAACCGCAGCTCCCGGAGCGACCGGCCGTCGGCGGGCGAGCCGGGCATCACCATCGTTTCGGCACTCGTCTCCTCGGTCTCTTCCAGCGCCATCTGCACCACGGGGTGCAGCGCCTCGCCCTGCTCCACGTACCAGGTCATGTCGCGGGCGGCGTCGCAGATCGACTCCGAGGCCGAGGCCAGTCGGATCAACCCCCGCAGCTCATCGACGTCGCGGGCCTCCGGCGCGGCGCGCAGCACCCAGCTCTCCAGCTCGTCTTGCAACTGGTCGGAGCGCGCCTCGAGGACGCCGACCTCCGCGGCGAGCGACCGGTTGTTGAACAGGATCGAGGAGTACGCGAGCCCCACCGTCGCCTCGGCGAGGTCCTTCATCTCGACCAGGATGTCGACCGCTCGGTCCAGCTCCGACAGCGCCGGCGCGTCGCTGTCGGGGGCCACCGGCATCGGGGGAGCACCCGCCAGCTCCCGCACCAGGTTCACTCCTTCCTCGGGGCCGCGCACCAGCAGCACATCCCCCGGCGCAACCGTGTCATCGGGGCCTGGGTCGAATTCCCACCGGTTTTCGGAGCGGATCGCCATGACCCACATGCCGGTCTCCGTCGGCAGCGAGAGCGCGCGCAGGGTTTGGCCGATCGCGACGCCATCGTCGCGCACACGCACGCGCGCCGTCATCTCATCGGCGTGTCGCAGATCCGGTCGCAGGGCATCGGGGATGCCGAGCCGGGCGGCGATCACGCGCGCGACGTCGGAGGCGGCTGCGCCGATCCGCTGGATCGCGTCGGCGATCCACAGCACGCCCGCCATCCCCTCGGCGTCCTCGGGACTGCGCGCGGCCAGCATCGCCATCGTGCGCAGGCGCCGAAGGTGCCCGCCCGAGCGCGTGTCGAGCCGCATGACCTCCTCGGCGAGCTTTTCCTCGTTGAAGAACACGGCTGCATACGCCAGGTCGACCATCAGCTCCGAGGCGTCTTTCAGCTCGACGAGAAGGGCTTTGACGGTATCCGGCGGTCGATCATCCATGTGGCAGCACTCCCGATGATGTCATGACGAGCAGGAGAACCGCCACGCCAGCGAGGTCCATCACGCTGGTGATGATCGGCACACCCTGGTTGTCGGGGTCGAGTCCGAAGCGGTAGGTGACGATGGCGAGGTAGTAGCCGGCCACGATCGTGATCGGGGTCACCACGATGCCGGCCAGCAGGGTGCCGCCGATCAGCGCCGCCGCCGACGGGACGTTGGGCAGGCCTGTGACGATCCCGAGCGCCCAGCCGATCGAACCGATCAGCAGGAACACGACGACCGACAGCGCCGCGACGATCGTGGCGTCGACGATGGCCGGGATCTCGGGCCGCCCGCGAGGGGTGATCACACCGAGCTGCATCTTCGAGGAGATCCGCGAGGAGAAGATGCCGCCGAGCGCGCCCGCCTGCGAGACGAACGGCGGGATCACGGCCAGGAGCACCGGCACCGCGAACAGCTGGTTGGAACGCACCTGCTGCAGTTGCCCTGCGAGCACATCGAGGATCGGGGTGAGCAGGATCGTCGCCGTCATCTCCCAGATGATCTTGCGAACAACCCGGTCGTTCGTGCGGTACGAGATCGCGATGCAGACGAGGGCCAGCGCGAGCGACATCAGCGCGATGGTCGTGGTGATCGAACCATGCCCGAGCAGCAGCGTGGCGAGGAAGAGGCTCGGCAGGGTGGTCACGTCGCCGAGCGCGGTGACCATCGGGGTCGACACGGAGTCGAGGTCCCAGCCCAAACGCGTCGAGGCGGCCGACAGCGCGACGGTGATCACGAGGATCAGACCCGACCCGATCGCACCTCCGACGACGGCGATGATGAGCAGCTGGCTGAGGGGGATCGAGGGTTGGCCGGCGATCGCCGAGACCACGCGCGCCAGGATCGCGAGCCACAACGCGGACGAGAACGTGGTGAGCACCGCAACGACGACGTTGCGGCGAAGCACGCCGCCGGGTCGCAGGTCGATCCTCAGCAGGCCGGCGGCGTTCGCCGTACCCAAACGGGCGCCGATCGCGCCGAAGATCGTGCCGCGCATGCCGACGGCCGCCGGGATCAATACATAGAGGCCGGGCAGATCCGCGAGGGTGCCGGTCAGGTGCGCGAGGGTTAGTCCGGCGACGAACCCGGCGGCCGTGCTGAGGACGAGCGCGACCAAGCCCTGGCGAAGCGTCCTGGTTTCGGACCGCCAGTAGCCGAGGAGCCGCTTTGCGCGGCGCGCGAGGGCGCGACGAGGCGCCATCGGCACTCCTTCATGGTTCGTCCTTTCGGCGTCGGGCCGGCGGGTGTGGCCCGAGAGGGCCTTGGGCAGTATGGCCCGACAGGCGGTGCGGGGCAACCCACCGGTGGGATTAGGCGACCCAGTCGCGGGTAACGTAGAGCCAGAAGGCCAGCCCCGCGTCGGGACCATAGCGCCGGAACCGCCGCTGGATCGCGACGTCGGTCGGCTGCCGGCGAGCATGCGCCAGCCGAGCGAAGGTAGGCCTCGTCCAGGAATCGAGGATCAGCTTCGAGTTGCGACCGAGGGTCATCATCACGTGGGCGGCCGCGTACGGTCCGATACCCGGAAGGGCGAGGAGCCGGGACTCGACCTCGGCGTCCGGGAGTTCGTCTCGAGAGGCGGCGCCGAGCGCCTCGAGATCGAGCTCGCCTTCCGCGACGATCGAGGACAGCCGCACGAAGCTCGGTGCGCGGTACCCCGAGCGAACGACCTCGCGGTAGAACCGCTCGTCGAAAGCGGCCATCGCCGCAGGTGTGGGGAAGGCGGCATGCAACGGATCGTTCGTCCCGAGCGGCTGCTCGCCGAGAGAGGTCACCAGCGCTCGCACCATCGTAACCGTCAAGCCCCACGAACAGTTCGTCGTGCACAGCGTCTTGATCACGTCTTCCCAAACGGTCGGGGAGCGCAGCATCCTGCCGGCGCCCGTCGTTGCCCACGCGAGGTCGGGGTCGCCGGCCGCGATCGCGTAGAAGGGCGCGAGGTCGTGATCGAGATGCAGGACACGGGCCACCTGCTCGCCGATCGATGCGCGAGTCGCCGCCGAGGGCGACGAGCCCGCCATCGTGACGACCGCGGTGCGACGAGGACCCTGGCCGATCGCAACCCGCCTTGGCTTCCCGCGCGGCATGCGCATGGTCAGGCTGAGCGTATGCGCCTCCTCGTCGAGCGCTGCAGGGGCGAGCTCATGGAAGCCGTGCGACACGAGCGTGCGCCACAGATCGACTGGTTCGCCGCTCGGCCCGCGCAGCGCCACGACGACGTGCTCGGGGTGGTTGGTGGTCCGGTCGCGCTTCGTCATGACGGCAGGATGTACCACGATGGCGGGTGATGACCACCGCGAGAACCAAGCTCCACGGGTAGCATCGAGGGATGCTGCGATTCACCGACCGGGCGTGTGAGGCACTGGAGACGTTTCACGCCGCCGCCGTGCGATGGAATCCGGACGTGCGTCTGCGGCTGGTCCGCGTCGGCTCCGAATTGCGCCCCGAACTCGCGGATGGGCCCGCCCTTGGCGATGAATCGATCGAGGTCGGTTCCCTCACGGTCTTCGTGGAGCCCGACGGCGACGGGGTCGTCGATGCGGGCGAGCACAACGTCCTGACGATCGCGCGAGGCTAGACGGTGGATACGGGCTTGGCGGGGACGGCCTTGCGGGCGCGCCTGGCGAGCCTCGACGATGAGCTGGCGGCGCTCACCGCTGTGCCGCTCGATCCCATGTCGGCGGTCTCCTTCGGCAAGCGCGTCGGCGACGGCACCACCGAGGCCGTGGATCGCCTGACAAAGGTCGGGACGGCCGAACAGCTTTCCGCGATGCGCACCGACGTCGTCCGCGCGCTCGCGAAGATCGACGATGGCACGTACGGATTGTGCGACCGCTGCGGGGCACTGATCCCCGAGGAGCGCCTCGAGGCGCGTCCGTGGTCGGTGCTGTGCGTTCGGTGCGCCTCCCGTCGCGCGGCCTCCTGACGCGATGTGGCGTCGAGCCGCCTACGCGTGGTCCTATCGGCTGGGCAAGACGCCATGGGACACCGGCGTCACGCCGCCCGAGGTGGTGGAACTCGTCGAGGATCTGGCGCCCGGTCGGGCGCTCGACCTCGGCTGTGGCACCGGCACGAACGTCGCCTACCTCGCACGGCTCGGGTGGGTAGCCGACGGAGTCGATGGCTCCGCGCGCGCGATCGCGATGGCGAGGGCAAGCGTCGGCGGAGCTCCGGGCGTCCGGTTGTTCGAGGGCGACGTGACCCGGCTCGACCGGCTGTCCGTGGCCGTTCCCTACGATCTGGTGCTCGATATCGGGTGCTTCCACTCGATCGGGGCGAACCGGCGCGACCCGTATGCGCGCGGTGTCGCGGCGAGAACGGGAGAGGGCGGCCGGCTGTTTCTGTTCGCCTTCGCTCGTAAACGCACCCTCGGCGTGACTCCTTCGGAGATGCGCGACCGATTCTCGCCGTGGTTCGAACCCGTTGGGCGGATCGCCGGCACCTCGCCGCCGGGCGCCGCCTGGTACCTGCTTCGGCGCACCTCGGCGCCGAGCTCGGTCAGCTAGTGGCGCGGCGGTCGTGCCCGGTGCCAACCCGGTAGGCCGGCAACTCGGGGTAGAGGCGGGAAGTTACCACCGCGCCCACGATGCAGGCGATGCCGCCGGTCACGACACTGACGGGCGCGCCGAACGTCGCAGCGATCAGGCCTGCCTCCACATCGCCGAGTTTGGGGCCGCCGGTGACGACGATGAAGAACACGGCGCCAACCCGACCGCGGAGGTGGTCGGGGACGGTGACCTGCAGGATCGTGGATCGGAAGATCGCGCTGACGACGTCGGCGGCGCCCGCGAGCGCCAGGAAGACGAGCGCGGCGGCCAGGTTCGCCCCGGCCAGACCGAAACCGACGATCGCCGCACCCCACGCGACGACGGCCCACACGACCGCACTGCCTTGGCGGTGCAGGGTCGTCAGCGGCCCGGAAAGGAGCGTCAGCAGCAATGCCCCCGCCGCCGGTGCGGCGAACAGGAGGCCGACCGCTTCCGGACCCCGGTGCAACTGCTGCACGGCGATCACTGGGAACAGCGCCTGGGGGCTGCCGAAGATCATCGCCACGAGATCGATCACGAAGGTCGACTGCAGGAGGCGATGGTTCTTGAGATAGCGGAAGCCTTCCGAGATCGCGGCCACGCCGCGCTGGGTCCCGACGGTGTCCGGGGGCAACGGCCGCAGCATGATCGCCGCGATCAGCCCGACGACATAGGACGCGACGTCGACCCCGTAGGCGGCCGCGGTGCCCGCGCTCCCGATCAGCAGGCCCGCGAACGCCGGTCCCGCGATCGAGGACACCTGCCAGCCGGCCTGGTTCAGGGCAACCGCCGCCGGCACCTCGTCGTCGTCGAGCAGTCGAGGGATCGCCGCCTGCCGCGCCGGGCCGTGGATCGCCGCCAGGAACCACGTGCCCGCGTTGGCTGCGTGCAACAGCCACAGCGAGGGATCGCCCGCGAGCGCGCCGGCGAACAGCACGCCCGAGACACCCACCGCTGCGAGTTCCGTCCAGATCAGGGTGAGGCGGCGGTCGTGGCGGTCGATGAAGGCAGAGCCGACGAGCACGCCTCCCAGGCTGCCGATCAGGCCCGACACGCCGAGCAGTCCGACCGCCGCAGGCGAACCGGTCAGCGCATAGACCTGCACGTAGAGGCCGACGCGGGCGAACTGCGAGCCGATCGCCGAGACGAGCGAGCCGCTCCACAGCAGACGGAACTCGTGGGACGCACGCAGCGGCGTGACGTCGATCGCGAGCCGTCGCAGCCACCGCATCCGCGGCAGCCTACGTTGCGCCCGGCGTCAGGCGAGCGCGGCGGCGACCGAGGACTCGAGCACGTCGAGCCCGTCGGCCAAGAGCGCTTCGTCGATGTTGATCGGCGGCAGCAGGCGCAGCACGTTGCCGTAGGTGCCGGCCGACAAGACGACGACGCCCTCGCGAAGGGCGTTCGTGGTGATGGCTCCCATCCGGGCGGCATCCAGCGGCTCCTTCGCCGCCGGGTCGGCCACCAACTCCATCGCGCACATCGCGCCGCGGCCGCGCACGTCGCCGATCTCGGGGAAGCGCTGCTGCATCGCGTGGAACCGGGTCATGATCGTGCCCCCGGTGCGCATGGCGGCATCAAGCAGACCTTCGTGCTCGATCTTGTCCAGTACCGCCAGCGCGGCCGCGGCCGCGACCGGGTTCCCGCCGTACGTGCCGCCCAGACCGCCGACGTGCACCGCATCCATCAGGTCGGCACGTCCGGTGATCGCGCTGATCGGGAGCCCGCCGCCGAGCGACTTCGCGCTCGTCACGATGTCGGGCGTCACGCCCTCATCGACGATCGCGAACCATTTCCCCGCGCGGCCCATGCCCGATTGGATCTCATCCGCGATGAATACGATCCCGTTTGCTCGGCAGAAGTCGGCGATGCCCCGCACGAACCCGGGCGCCGGTACGATGAACCCACCCTCGCCCTGGATCGGCTCCATGATGACCGCGGCGATGTTCTCCTCGCCGATGTGCTTGTGCATCTCGTCCAACGCGTAGGCGAGCGCTTCCTCGGCACACCGCTCGGGGTTGGGCCAGCGGTAGGCGTAGGCGAAGGGGAGACGGTAGACCTCGGGTGCGAACGGGCCCATGCCCTGCTTGTAGGGCATCACCTTGGCCGTGAGCGTCATGCCCATAAGCGTGCGACCATGGAACGCGTGATCGAAGGCGACGATCGCGCCTCGCCCGGTCGCCTTGCGCGCGATCTTGACGGCGTTCTCCACCGCCTCTGCGCCTGAGTTGGCGAACATCGTCTTGGCCGGCCCGTCGATCGGCGCGAGCACGTTGAGCCGCTCGGCCAGCTCGATGTAGGGCTCGTTCGCGGTCACATGGAAGCACGTGTGGGTGTCGAGCTCCAGCTGTCGCTGGGCGGCGGCGACGACCTCGGGCGCGGCATGACCGACGTTCAACACGGCGATGCCCGTCGCGAAGTCGATCAGGCGGTTGCCGTCGACGTCCTCGATGATCGCCCCCGATGCCCGGGCCGTGACGACCTGGTGGATGTTCGCCACCCCCGCCGGCACCGCGGCGGCGCGTCGCGCGAACCACTCGGCGCTCTTGGGGCCCGGCACCGCGGTAACCAGCTTGCGTTCTTGTGGGATATCCATGCACGCAAGTGTGCCCCGGACTCGCGCCGGCGTCAGGCGCACGCGTGTCCCGCCGAGCCGCGTCCATTTGTACCGGATGTCGAAACGAACGCTCGCGGGCACGGTCCGGATGGGATTTCGTGCGCCGTTTCGTACAATCGCGCATATGGCGCTGACCGTCCGCGACATCGTGTCGATCCCCGGGATGCCCTTAGTGCTGCTCGCCGGCGATGTTGAGATGCCGACCGTTCGCTGGGTGCACAGCTCCGAGCTGGAGGACCCGACGGCCTGGCTCAAAGGGGGCGAGCTGATCCTGACGACGGGCATGGGGATCGGCGACACCGCGGCGAAGCAACGCGCGTATGTGCGGCGGCTCGCCAAAGCCGGCGTTGCCGGCCTCGGCTTCGGTCTCGGGTTCGGGTTCGACAAGACGCCCAAGGCGATGATCACGGAGGCGACGAAGCACGGGTTCCCCTTGTTCGAGGTGCCCTACCCGGTCCCATTCATCGCGATCACCGAGGCGGTCTTCACGCGGCTGGTCGCCGAGCAGTACGACACGCTGCAGCGCGCGGTGGATGCGGAACATGTGCTCACCCGCGCCGTGCTCGACGGAGCCGGCCTCGACGGCATCGCCGCGTCGCTCGCCGGGGTCGTGCGGGGGTGGGCCTCGCTGCTCGACCTGCACGGCATGCCGCTGGCCGTCGCGGGCGACGGTGCCGAGGCGCGGCGCGAACGGATCTGGGGCGAGATCCGTGCGTCGCGTCCCGAGGCGTCGAACTTCTCGCTCACGATGCTGGACGAGGGCCACCACGTGTGGGTGCAGCCGGTCGGGGCGAAGGGGCGCGTCGAGGCGTTCCTCGTGGTCGGCACGCCCGAGCAACCCTCGCAGCTGGATCGGATCGTCGCGGGGCACGCGCTCAGCCTGTTCGCGATCGAGCTGGCGAAGTCGCGCGCGGTCGCCGAGGCGGAGCGCCGCCTGCAGGGCGACTTCTTCGACGAGTTGGCACGTGCAGAGCTCCCGGCGGCCGAGGCCGCGCGGGGGCTCACCCGCTACGGATTCGCACGCGACGCAGAGGTGATGGTCGTCGCGATCGAGCCGGTCGGCGACGGACCGGACCCGACCCGTCTCGGGCTGGCGGCGACGGATCATTGCTCGCGCCTGGAGGGTGGATTCCTAGTGTCGGCGCACAGCGACGCCATCAGTGTGCTGCTGCCGGCGGCGGCCGACGTCGACCTGGCCGACCTCGTCAGGGCGCTCGGCCGTCGGGTCGACGCGGAGCTGCGTGTCGGCGCCGGCGGCCCGGCCGCGCCGAGCGACGTCGGACGTTCGCTGCGCGAGGCTCGATATGCCTTGCAGGTCTGTCGCCTGGAGGGCTGGCAGCACGCCGGCTTCGCCCAGCTCGGCACGTACCGGCTGTTGCTGAGCATGGCCGACCCCGACGCCTTGCGGGCCTTTGCCGATTCGCTTCTCGGTCCGCTCGATACCTACGACCGAGACCACAACGGCGAGTTGCTCCCGAGCCTGCAGGCGTTCCTGCAGCACAACGCCCGTTGGGAGACCGCGGCCGGCGAGCTGTTCGTGCACCGGCACACGCTGCGCTACCGGATGCGCAAGGTGGAGGAGCTCACCGGTCGCGACCTGTCGAACTCCTTCGACCGCATGGAGTTCTGGCTGGCGCTGCGCGCTCGCGATCTGCAGGCGGCCCAACAGGAGGCCTGAAGAGGGCCGGCGTTTGTCCAGGTTGGACAACGGATCCCGGACTGCGTGCCCGCGAGGCGAGTGGTCCGTTCCCGCGAGAACGCGCGATACTGGCGGTCTGACCGGATCCGGTCCGGACGGCGTGCGTCCTCACAAGGGAGGGAACAATGGCGGACAGTCACCAGATGTTCATCGGCGGCGAGTGGGTCAACTCGTCCGACGGCGGGACCCGCGACATCATCAGCCCCCACACGGGCGCGGTGATGGCGAGTGTCCAGGAGGCCACGGCTGAGGACGCCAACCGTGCGGTCGCCGCGGCGAAGACGGCGTTCGAGGAGGCCTGGTCGGACTCGACACCGAAAGATCGCCAACTCGCCCTGCTCAAGCTCGCCGACGCGATCGAGTCCAATGCCGAGGAGTTCGTGAAGATCGAGTCGGAGAACGCCGGCAAGCCCGCCGAGGTGACCATGGCCGAGGAGATCCCCCCGATCGTCGACAACCTGCGGTTCTTCGCGGGCGCCGCCCGCGTGGCCGGAGGCCTCAGCGCCGGCGAGTATATGGCCGGGTTCACCTCGATCATCCGTCGTGAGCCGATCGGCGTCGCAGGCTTGATCGCCCCGTGGAACTACCCACTGATGATGTCGATCTGGAAGATCGGCCCGGCGCTCGCATCGGGCAACACCGTGGTGCTCAAGCCCAGCGAGCTGACGCCGCTGTCGGCGCTGAAGCTCGCGGAGTACGCCGCTGAGATCTTCCCGCCCGGCGTGTTCAACGTGGTCACCGGCGACGGCGTCCCGGTCGGCGACACGCTCGTTCGCCATGACGACGTCGGGATCGTCTCGCTCACGGGCGACACGGCGACCGGCAAGCTGATCGCGAAGAACTCCGCGGACTCGTTGAAGCGCGTCCACCTGGAGCTCGGCGGCAAGGCACCGGTCGTGGTGTTCGACGACGCCGATCTCGAGTCGGTGGCCGAGTGGGTCTCGGCTGCCGGGTACTTCAATGCCGGACAGGACTGCACGGCCGCGTGCCGGGTCATCGCGAGCGAGCGCATCTACGACAAGCTGCTCGAGACGCTGGTGCCGGCCGTCGAGGGCATCAAGGTCGGCGGCGCCTACGAGCCCGACGTCGCGGTCGGCTCGGTGATCTCCAAGGAACAACTCGAGCGTGTCGAGGGCTTCGTCGAGCGCGCGCAGGAGGCGGGCGCCGAGGTGCTCACGGGCGGCAAGGCGATGGGCGGCGACGGCTTCTACTACACGCCCACGGTCGTGGCCAACCCGGCGCAGGATGCCGAGATCGTCCAGAAGGAGGTCTTCGGCCCGGTCGTCACGGTGCAGCACTTCACCGATGAGGACCAGGCGCTCGCGTGGGCCAACGGCGTGGACTACGGGCTGGCATCCAGCGTGTGGACCCGTGATGTCGGCCGCGCGATGCGTATGGCGCGCAAGCTCCAGTACGGCTGCGTGTGGGTGAACACGCACATCCCGCTGACCCCGGAGATGCCGCACGGTGGCTACAAGCAGTCCGGGCACGGCAAGGACATGAGCGTCTACTCGCTCGAGGATTACACCAACATCAAGCACGTGATGGTGTCGCTGGACTGAGGCGACGAACAACGCAGCGGTGGCGGGGCGTCCCACGACGGGGCGCCTCGTGTCGCGACCGAGACGAAAAGGTGGTGAGAACATGACCGTCCGTCCCTACCTCGTGAACGGCCACTGGCGCACCGGCGAGGGGACCTTCGAGGTGAAGAACCCTTACGACGATTCGCTCGTGGCCGAGATCGGCATCCCCACGGCCGACGACGTCGAAGAGGCCATCGCGACCGCCGCCGCCGCCTTCGACGAGACCAAGCAACTGTCGGTCGCCGCCCGCTCGACCGCGCTCGACCACATCTCGCGGCGCCTGGCCGAGACGATGGAAGAGAACGCTCGGTTGATCGCCGCCGAAGGTGGCAAGCCGCTCAAGTGGGCGCGCGTCGAGGCCACCCGGGCGGTGTCCACGTTCCGCTGGGCCTCCGAGACCCTGCGCCACGGCGACGACGAGCTGATGCGCCTCGACACCGAGGCCGCGTTCGGCTCACGGATCGGGCTGTTGCGGCGCTTCCCGATCGGACCGGTCCTCGGCATCACGCCGTTCAACTTCCCGTTGAACCTCGTGGCGCACAAGGTCGCGCCGGCGTTGGCCGTGGGTGCGCCGATCGTCGTCAAGCCGGCCAGCGCCACGCCGATCGGGGCTTTGCGCCTGGCCGAGTTCTTCGACGAGACCGAACTGCCCAAGGGCATGTACCAGGTCTTGCCGGTGCGCTCGAAGGTCGCCGACACGATGGCGCGCGATGACCGGTTCCGCAAGATCAGCTTCACGGGCTCGGCCGAGATCGG
>JBDUBL010000080.1:0-8834 GCA_040004125.1 Actinomycetota bacterium | reverse complement strand
GGGACCGCGACAAGCTCGAGGCGGGCATCCGCAAGTCGCTGACCGGCCGGCCGGTTACGAACATGCAGATCGACCAGATGCTGGATCGGATCGAGGCTCGCGTGCGCAAGAAGGGACCCGAGGTGCCCTCCAACGTCGTGGGTGCGGCCGTGCTTGCCGGCATGCAGAAGACCGACGAGGTCGGGTACCTGCGCTATGCGAGCGTCTACAAGGATTTCCAGGCGGCGGGGGACTTCGAGCGGGAGCTCGGGCTGCTGCTGGAGAAGAAGGCGCCGGCCAAGCGTCGCGCCAAGGGCTAGTCCCACCGGGCTATCTCGCCGCCCCCAAGCGGTCGATAGCCGATCGGTGTGAGATACTACATGTTGTGGTCGCCAGGAATCTTACCCACAACCCCTTGACGTCGGGGGGTCTCCGGGCCATCATGCGCGGGCTGCTGAATCACACGTCTGTAACTATCCACACCGCTTCCACAGGTTTTCCACGACGGGCGCCGAAGGATCGAGCAAGGAGGGGTTCCATTGGTCACACGCGAGGGGGACGTCGAGGTCATCCGTGAGGGACTGACCTTCAGCCGCTACTTCACCACCGAGGGGGTGCACCCGTTCGACCAGGTCGAATGGGAGACCCGAGACGCGATCATCCCGAATTACAAGGAGGGCGGTAACGCCTTCGAGCAGCGCGACGTCGAGTTCCCACTCACGTGGTCCCAGAACTCCACCAACATCGTGGCTCAGAAGTACTTCCGCGGCACCCTCGGCACTCCCCAGCGTGAGACATCGGTGCGCCAGCTCGTCGGGCGCGTGGTCGACACGATCACCGGCTGGGGCAGCAAGAACCGCTACTTCGCAACGGCCGAGGACGCCCGGGTCTTCGCCGAGGAGCTGACCCACCTGTTGGTGAACCAGAAGGCGGCGTTCAACTCCCCGGTGTGGTTCAACGTCGGCGTCCCCGACACGCCCCAGCAGTGCAGCGCGTGCTTCATCCTGGCGGTCGATGACCGCATGACCTCGATCCTGAACTGGTACGTCGAGGAAGGCACGATCTTCAAGGGCGGCTCGGGCTCGGGGATCAACCTGTCCCGCATCCGCTCCTCGCGCGAGCCCCTCGCGGGCGGCGGCACCGCCAGCGGCCCCGTCAGCTTCATGCGCGGCGCCGACGCGAGCGCCGGCACGATCAAGTCCGGCGGCAAGACCCGCCGCGCCGCCAAGATGGTGATCCTGAACGTCGACCACCCCGACGTGCGCGAGTTCATCTGGTGCAAGGCGACCGAGGAGCACAAGGCGCGGGCGCTGCGCGACGCCGGATTCGACATGGATCTCGACGGGCGCGACAGCTACTCGATCCAGTATCAGAACGCGAACAACTCGGTGCGCGTGACCGACGAGTTCATGCAGAGCTTCGAGCACGACGCCGATTGGCGCTTGAAGGCCGTGAAGACCGGCGACACCGTCGAGACGCTGCGTGCGCGCGACCTGATGCGCGACATCGCCCAGGCCGCGTGGGAATGCGCCGACCCGGGCATGCAGTACGACACCACGATCAACGAGTGGCACACCTGTCCGGCATCGGGCCGTATCAACGGCTCGAACCCATGCTCGGAGTACATGCACCTGGACAACTCCGCCTGCAACCTTGCCAGCTTGAACCTGATGCGGTTCCTCGACGCCGACGGCAACTTCGACGTCGCGAGTTTCCGCCATGGGGTCGACGTCATGTTCACCGCTCAGGAGATCCTGGTCGGGGAGTCCGACTACCCGACCGCCAAGATCGGCGAGAACGCGCGAGCCTACCGCCAGCTCGGCCTGGGCTACGCGAACCTCGGTGCGCTACTGATGGCTCGCGGTTTGCCGTATGACTCCGACCAGGGCCGTGCGTGGGCCGGCGCCATCACCGCGCTGATGACCGGTTGGGCGTATCGCACCAGCGCCCGCATCGCCGAGGTCACCGGTCCGTTCGATGGCTACGCGCCCAACGCCGACGCCATGATCCGCGTGATGCGAAAGCATCGCGCCGCGACCGATGAGATCGATCCGGAGTTCGTGCCCGAGGGGATGCTGTCCGCGGCCAGGCAGGCGTGGGACGAGGCGATCGGGCTCGGCGAGATCCACGGGTACCGCAACGCGCAGGCCTCGGTGCTCGCGCCCACCGGCACGATCGGTCTGATGATGGACTGCGACACGACCGGGATCGAACCCGAGCTCGCGCTGGTCAAGACCAAGAAGCTGGTCGGCGGTGGCACGATGCAGTTCGTGAACCAGACGGTGCCGCGTGCGCTCGCGAAGCTCGGGTACACACGAAACCAGGCCGAGGACATCGTGGCCTACATCGCCGAGCACAACTCGGTGGTCGACGCGCCACATCTGCACGCCGAGCACTATCCGGTGTTCGACACCGCGATGGGCTCCGAGCCGATCCACTACATGGGTCACGTGCGCATGATGGCCGCGGCCCAGCCGTTCATCTCGGGCGCGATCTCCAAGACGGTGAACCTGCCCGAGGAGGCCACGGTCGAGGAGGTCGAGCAGCTGTTCATCGAGAGCTGGAAGCTCGGCCTGAAGGCGGTCGCGATCTACCGCGACAACTGCAAGGTGGCGCAGCCGCTGTCGGCCGACAAGAAGAAGACGGCCGAGGTGCCCGAGCCGGCGCAGCTGGCCCACCCGGTGCGCAAGCGCCTGCCGCAGTCGCGGCCGTCGGTCACGACCTCGTTCCAGGTGGGCGACGCCGAGGGCTACATCACGGCGGGCTCCTACCCCGACGATGGGCTGGGCGAGATCTTCCTGAAGACCTCGAAGCAGGGCTCGACGCTGGCGGGCGTGATGGACGCCTTCGCGATCGCGGTGTCCCTGGGCCTGCAGTACGGCGTGCCGCTGGAGGCCTACGTCTCGAAATTCATCAACACGAAGTTCGAGCCCTCGGGCATGACGAACGACCCCGACATCCGGTTCGCGACCAGCCTGGTCGACTACGTGTTCCGCCGCCTGGCGATCGACAACCTGCCGTTGGAGGTGCGCGAGGGGCTCGGCATCAAATCGATCGATGAGCGCACGGTCGAGACCGAGGCAAAGCTCGGCCAGCTGCAAGCGGGTGGGGCCGAGTTGGTGCCGATCGAGCCGGTGGCTGAGTCGGCCGCGCCGCAGCGCATCGACATGGGGGAGAAGCAAAGCGCGAAGATCTTGGACGCGCCGCTGTGTTACCAGTGCGGCTCGAAGATGCAGCCGGCCGGGTCGTGCTACGTCTGCGGCACATGCGGCAGCACCAGCGGTTGCTCGTAGACTGCGGCGGTGACCGACAACAGCGCGAAGCTGCTGAGGCTGCACCACGTTCAGCTGGCGATGCCGGCGGGTGAGGAAGAGGCTGCCCTGAAGTTCTACGGGGCGATCCTGGGCCTAACCCAGGTGGCCAAGCCGCCCGAGCTCGCACCGCGCGGCGGGGTCTGGTTCCGTGACGGCGATCTCGAGGTGCACCTCGGCATCGAAGAGCCGTTCACCGCGGCGCGCAAGGCCCATCCCGCGTTCCTCGTGCGGAACCTTGCCACGCTGCGCGAGCGGATCGAGACCGCGGGGTACCGGGTGACCGACGACGTGCCGCTCGAGGGGTTCCACCGTTGCCACGTGCGCGATCCGTTCGGCAACCGCCTGGAGCTCGTCGAGCCGGTACCGCAGTGATGGACCTGCCGTTCAAGCGGCTCCGTCTCGAGGCGGAGCTCCCTGCCGCTCAGCACCCCGGCGATGCGGGCCTGGATCTGCGGGCGGCGATCGATGCCGTCGTCGAGCCGGGAGAGCGCACGATGGTGCCAACGGGCGTCGCGGTTGCGATCCCCGACGATCACGCCGGGCTGGTGCTTCCGCGCAGCGGGTTGGCGTCCAAGCAGGGTCTGACCCTGGCCAACGCCCCCGGCCTGATCGACGCGGGCTATCGGGGCGAGGTCATCTGCGCGATGGTCAACCTCGACCGCGAGACGTCGGTGAAGATCCACGTCGGCGATCGCATCGCCCAGTTGGTGATCGTGGCGCTGCCGACGATCGCGAGCACATGGGTGGACGACCTCCCTGACACCGCGCGCGGCGACGGTGGGTTCGGTTCGACCGGCGAATCGTGAACGTCCGGCCCGAGCGTTCCGAGGACCGCACCGCGTCGATCGAGGTCGAGCGCGCTGCGTTCGGTCAGCCGTTGGAGCCCGACATCGTCGTGGCCGTGCGCGATGATCCGGGGTCGATCGCGTTGGTCGCGGAAGACGACGGACAGGTCGTCGGGCATGTGCAGCTGAGCACGGCGTGGGTCGGCGACGACGAGGTCCTCGCGCTCGGCCCGATCGGCGTCGCGCCCGCGTGGCAGCGTCGAGGCATCGGCACGGCGCTGGTGGCGGCCGCGCTCGGGGCGGCCCGTGACTCTGGTGCCCGCGCCGTCGTTCTGCTGGGTTCCCCGGCGTACTACGGTCCCCGCGGGTTCGAGCCCGCAGGGCGTCTGGGTCTGCGCAACCCGTTCGCCGGCGTGATGGAGGACGGCTTCGAGATCCCTGAGGAAGATTTCCAGATCGCGATGCTCGACCCGACCCGCCAACTGGCCGGCGACGTGCGCTGGCACCCCGCGTTCGGCTGAGCGTTACGCGTGCAGGGTCGCCAGTCCCACGGCCTCGTCCTCGAGTTCGCGGACCACCGCCTTGGGGAGCGGTTCGAACGGTTGCAGTGCGATCTTGCCGCCCTCGTGTTTCCAGGTACCGGCCACCTGCCCGTCCACCAGGAACGTCGGAGCCGACTGCGGGTTCTTCGTGTGGAAGATCAGCGGTCGGAAGCGCTCGGGCAGGATCTGGGTGCGCCGCGCGTGCACCAGCAACGCCGCGTCCCACGTCGGGAGGAACCGAACGGGCGCGGGTGTGTCGGCGGCGGGCAGGGGTGCGCCGCGCACGTCGAGCAGCTCCCCGCCGGTCTCGTCCCGGAACGTGCGCAGCGCCAGCCGTTCGATCACGGATGCGAGCAGCGTCATCGGGAGCCCGGTGAAGCTCGCGATGTCTTTACGCGATGCCGGCCCGAACGCGGCGAGGTAGCGGCGCACGAGCAGCTCGCGACCGGCGTCGGGCGTGGCGCTCGATGGCCCGATCCAGTCCTCGGCCACGCCGTATCGGTCGGCCCGGCGCTGCTCCCACGTGCCCGACGGTGGCACACGCAGTAGCGGGGTCCACAGCCCGACGCCGGCCCAGTCCGGTGTGGCCAGTCCGAGAGAGGTCATGATCTCCGCGCGCCTTAGTGGCTCGTGCGCGAGCAGCGCCCGGGCTCGTCGGTCGATGACCTGGAGCCGCTGCCGCTCACCGCCGCGCTTCGTCGCGCGGAACCACCAATCCCGCAGGGGCTCGTCGATCGCGGTCATGACGGGCCAGTAGTCGCGCCGTGAGACGAGGTGGATCGTGGCGCGCAACAGCGTGCCCTGCACGACGGTCCGCCGTTCGAGCGCACGGTTGAGGTCGGCTCGTTCGAAGCCCGCCACCCGCGACCACAGCCCGATGTACCCCGAGGGGGCGTACTGATCCTGCAGGAAGCCCATACGCTCCAGCGCGCGGGGCAGCGGCACGGAGACACGCTGTAGGAGCATCTGGCGTGCCAGCAACGCCCGGTTCAATTCGCGCTCGGTCAGCGTTCGCTCGGCCATCGTGCGAGTGTAGGTGGGGCGTCGGTTGAAGCTCGCCCACCTGCCTTCTAGGATGGGTGGGCCGCGCGGACGTGGCTCAGTTGGTAGAGCACCACCTTGCCAAGGTGGGGGTCGCGGGTTCGAATCCCGTCGTCCGCTCCAGAAGAAGCCACCTACAGCCCCAAGCTCGCCCAATCGCCGGTGATCGCACACGTGATGCCGGGCACCTGGATGTTTACGAACAGCCACATACCGTCTGGGCTGAAACGCGGGCCTGCGAACTCCGAGTATCCGAGCCCGTCGGCGATCTCGAAGTCGTCATCGGGCACGGACGGGTCATAGAGCTTGCCCGACGCATCGATGATCGACAGCCGCATCGTCACGAGGTTCCGCGCGACGTTCACGATCGTGCCGTCGTTGCGGAGGCCTCGGACATAGCTCCTGTTCTCCTTGCCGTCCTCGGCGATCACGACGCGGTTGTTCGGGCTCGTACAGAGGTTGTCGGGCCCGTCAAGCACGGATCGATCGGTCGACTCGAAGAGTAGCTCGAGTTCGCCTTCCTCATCGCGGTCGCCGGTGTTCGTGAGCGGCGTGTACTTCCAGATCTGCCCGAGACCGGCGTCACCGCCGTCCGACGAGTCGAAGACGACGCTGTTGCCGACCATCGTGGCCCCCTCGCCGCTCAGGAACCGGGCCGCCCCGCGCGACCGCGCGATCTTCTCCACCGTTCGCGCGTCGAACTCGGCCTCGGGGCGGTCCGGATCGGGGATCGTGACCCAGTCGACCGAAAGGACTTCGCCGACCGTCTCGTCCTTGATCGTGTTGTACCCGGGCTGTCCCTTGATTCGGAGCGCTTGCAATGTGCCCGAGCTCAGATCGCCGAACGTGTCGGCGATGAACCGGTAGAAGCAGTCGGGGTTGTTGTCCTCGGTCAGATAGACGATGCCCGTGTCGGCATCGACCGCCGCGGCTTCGTGCACGAACCGACCAAGAGCGCGCAACGGCGTGACCGGCCCGGAGCCGTCGTTCATCGGATCGATCTCGAAGACGTAGCCGTGCGCCTTGTTCCGGTTCGACGATGTGCCGATCGTTGTTTCTTCGCAGGTGAGATAGGTGCCCCACGGCGTGGCGCCGCCGGCGCAGTTCGTATCCATGCCGTTGGCGCTCACGAAGCTTTCGATCAGGTCGGCGTTGCTGTCCAGCACGAGTGTGGTGGTGCAGCCCGGCCCTCTCCGATCGTAGGCAGTGGATGGGTCACCGACGACCGAGGGTCGCACGATGTCGTTCCCATCGCCGAGCTCATGGTTGCGCACGATGCGAAGCCCCGCGCCGTTTGCGAAGACCCCCATGCCGTCGGGGATGGGGGGGGTCGTGAACCCGTCCCGCATCGGCGAGCCGAAGGCGCCGAAGGTCTTGTAGGTGAAGCCGGGCGGGAGTGCCAGTTCTGGTCCTGCCACCACGAGACCGCCACCGACAGACTTCCCGAGGGCGGGCGAGGACGCAGCCGTCCGAGCGGAGGAGCTCGCCAGCGCTGGAGCGGCGGAGCCGAGACCGGCGGCGGCAACACCGGCTGCGCCGGCGACGGTTGCCTTGAGGAAGTCCCGTCGTGCGATCCGGCTTGCTGCGCGACGACGCTGCTGGCCGATGGTCTGCCCCCTATCTCCACGTGTTCGGCGCGTCCCGCGGAACACTCGCGCGACCGTATCCCTGGAGATTGTTGACTGTCAACCGAGCAACCTAAATCAGAGACTCTCGTCCGATGTCTCGCCAAGGCCATCGTTGCTTGTTGCGTCGCTGATCAGACGCCTCAGGGTGACGTTCTTACCCCGGTCGGCGGGCGGGCGACCGACCCGCGGGTCCGAGGCCCAATGGCAGACGCCACAGACCATGACCTTCACCTCGGTGTAGGAGTCGAGCACCCGCTTCGTCTCGCGCAATTCCGCGGAGCCGCACTCCGGGCAGGTGGTGATCTGCTCCATCCGCGGAGTGTAGAACGCGGTCGCCCTCTCTGGGGCTTCGGGAGGGCGGGGTACACTGACCGCTCGCCCGGTTTGCGCCGGGTTTTGCTTCGGCGGGGTGGCCGAGTGGTTAGGCAGTGGCCTGCAAAGCCGCGCACACCGGTTCGATTCCGGTCCCCGCCTCGGATCGCGGCGGTAGCATGGCCGCACACGGGCGGTTAGCTCAGGGGGAGAGCGCTTCCTTGACACGGAAGAGGTCAGAGGTTCAAATCCTCTACCGCCCACCAACCGAATGTGCAGGTCAGAAGGCCTGTCGGCGGTCTCGACGAAACGCGAATCGGTCAGCCGTGCCACCTACGTGCCACCCTTTACACGTCAGGTCGCGCTGTGTTTTCCGACCTGGAAGATCAGGAACTCGATCTGATCGGCGTCGATCTGGTCGGCGCGCGTCGCGGTTGCTGAGTGTTTCTGGGCCTCGGTGCCGGGTGTCGGGGCACCTCCCCACCTCGAGCGTCGACGGCTACCCCGGTTGCTGTCCCCAGTCGATGCCCCTCGGTGCGGCCGGAAGCGATGCGATCGCGGTGCGGTCAGACCCATCGGGACGCATCTTCATAAGCCTGTACGTCCCGGTGTTTTCGTTCTGGATCCTGAACACGATCCAGCGACCGTCCGGAGAGTAGGACCCGGAGAATGCGCCGACGCCGGAGCGCTCTATGTGCGTCAGTATCCGCATGTGCGTGCCATCGGGTCTGATGGTGGCCACGTTGGAGGAATGGCCATCGGGCGCATCGCCATAGACCGTGAAAACGATGTGGTTGCCGCGAGGCGCCCAGTCGTGCTTGAAGGCCACCTCGAACGCGTAGGGAACGATCATCCGCAGGTGGCTGCCGTTCACGTCGATCGCGAACAACGCTTGGAGGGTTTCGCCCTTCTTCACACGGACGAAACTCACGGTGTTTCCATCCGGTGAGACAGCCGGACCGGAGTCTCCCTGGTATCGGAACGGGTTCTTCGTCAGGCGGCGACTGTTCGCGCCATCAACACGACTAACGAACAGGCCATTGGTTTTCCCGCAGTCGCATCCGTAGACGATGTGGCGCCCTCCAGGGATGAAGTCGGGACTCTCGCGGTAACCCGTGTGCGTGAGATCACGGAAGTGGCTACCGCCTGCTTGCATGATTGCGAGGTTGGACGCGGTGCCCTCGTTGACATCGTCGGCGAATAGGATCCGGCGACCATTCGGCGACCAGTCGG
>JBDUBL010000079.1:0-8903 GCA_040004125.1 Actinomycetota bacterium | reverse complement strand
TCACGGCGGCGTCCAGGCCGACGACGTCGTCGCGTCGTTGCACCATCGTGCGCCACCACGCCTGTTTGATGTTGTTCTTGAGCTCAACGCCCAGTGGGCCGTAGTCCCACGACGATCGCAGGCCGCCGTAGATCTCGGAGGACTGGAAGGCGAAGCCGCGGCGTTTCGCGAGCGAGACGATCTCATCCATCAGGTCTGGCACCGGGTGGCTCCTTTCGATACTCCCGGCCGCCGGATGCGACCGCTGGCGTGAAGGCCATCGTACGTGGTCGGATGGCCCGAGAACCGTTCCACCATCGGATTGCGACAAGTTGGGTGATGACGATCCGCGCAGACGGCGACGACGAGCTGATCGCGGCCGTGGCGACTGGGGACCGCGAGGCGCTCGCGGAGCTCTACCGCCGCCACGCACCCTGGCTCGTGCTGCGTCTGTTACGTCGATGCGCGGATCCCGGAACGGTGGAGGAAGTCGTGCAGGACACGTTCGTCGCGGTCTGGAAGGGCGCGGGTCGCTATCGCGCCACGGGTGAGGTCCCCGCGTGGATCTGGGGCATCGGTATCCGCCGATTGATCTCGCGACTGCGCCAGCGACCAATGCCGATCGCCGCCGCGCAGGACGAGGCGATGGTGTCGGCTGAGGACGAGGTGCTGATCGGCGTGGAGCACGGCGACCTCGGCGCAGCGCTCGGCCGTCTCTCCCCCGAGCTGCGCGCGGTGGTCCAGGCCACGGTTCTCGACGGCTTGACCACGAAGGAGGCCGCGACCTTGCTCGGGATCCCACAGGGAACGGTAAAGACGCGCGCCGCACGCGCGCGCCGCGAGCTCCGGGAAGCGTTGGCATGAGCGCGACCTGGCATGCCGCGCCCGAAGTGCTCGATCGCTACGCAGCCGAGGACCTCAACGACGTCCACGCCTCCTCGCTCGAGGCCCATCTGCTGAGATGTGCGCACTGCCGTTCATCGCTGAGCGCGCGTGCCCAGTCGCCGCGTCTCGAGGCCGTCTGGACCGGGATCGAAGACGCGCTGGACGCGCCTCGGCCCGGGGTCGTCGAGCGCCTGTTGCTCCGCGTCGGCGTGCGCGGACACGTCGCGCGATTGCTTGCCGCCACACCATCGCTTCGGTTGTCGTGGATCTTGGCGGAGGCCATCGCGTTGGGAACGGCCGCGATCGCGGCCCAGGGCGCGGCGGGCACGAACAGAGCAGGCGCGTCCCTATTCCTGTTCCTCATGCTGGCGGCGGTGGCTCCGGTGGCGGGCGTGGCGGCCGCGTTCGGACCGGGCGTCGATCCCACCTACGAGATCGGCATCGCCGCGCCGATGCGCAGCGATCGCCTGCTGTTCATCAGGGCGACCGCAGTGCTCTGCGCCTCCCTCGTCATCGCAGGCGTTGCGGCGGTCGCGCTACCCCGGTCTGACTGGACCGTCACCGTCTGGCTCGTCCCGGCGTTCGGGCTCACGCTGGCCACCCTCGCGCTCGCCACCTGGGTTCGACCGATCGCGGCGGCGGTCGTGGTGGGCCTGGGGTGGGTGCTGCTCGCGGCGGCCGCATCGATCGCAAGCACCGACCCGCTCGCCGCGTTCCACGCCGGAAGCCAACTGTTGTTCCTAGGACTCATCGCCGGGTCGGTGGTCGTCCTCGCCCGCCGTCATGCCGCCTACGAAGGAAGGATCCCCACATGAGCGTTCCCACCGTCGAGATCATGGACGTCCACAAGCGGTTCGGCCGCACACCTGCTCTCGCCGGTCTGAGCTTCGATGCCCCGGCGGGCATCACTGGCCTGCTCGGACCCAACGGCGCCGGCAAGACCACGCTGCTGCGTATGGCGGCCACCGTGCTCGCGCCCGACAGTGGCCGGATCCGCATGCTCGGCTGGGATCCCTCGGTCTCGGACGAACGGCTCGCGATCCGCAGGCGCCTCGGGTACATGCCGCAGGAGCCGGGCTTCCATCGGAGCTTCACGGCCTTCGAGTTCGTGGACTACATCGCGATCCTGAAGGAGATGACCGACCGTCGGGCGCGCCACGACGAGGTTCGCCGCGTGCTCGACCTCGTCGGACTCGACGGGGTCAAGGGACGTCGGATCAAGACGCTGTCAGGTGGGATGCGCCGACGCGTCGCGCTGGCCCAGGCGCTGCTCGGCGATCCCGACCTCCTCGTGCTCGACGAGCCAACCGCGGGCCTCGACCCGGAGCAGCGTCTGCGGTTCCGAGAGATCGTCTCCGAGCGCGCGGCCGACCGAACGGTCCTGTTGTCGACCCACCAAACCGAAGACGTGTCCGCGCTGTGTCCGCGCGTGGTCGTGATGCTCGACGGCGCCGCCCTGTTCGACGGCACGCCACGGGAACTGACGAATGTCGCCGCCGGTCGCGTGTGGCTCGCGGCCGAACGGTCTCCGTCCGCGCGGCTGTCGTGGCGCAGCCCCGACGGGTCGCACCGCAACATCGGCGACGCCCCCGCCGGTGCCGATCTAGTCGATCCCACCCTGGAGGACGGCTATCTACTGTTGGTCGGCGAGCGCGCCTTCGCCGAGGAAGAGGCGGCGTGATGGCGACGTCGCTTCGGACCGCGTTCGCCGACGCCAAGGCATCCCAGGTGCCGATCGCCGACGCGCGGCCGTCCTTGTTGGGGGTCGTTGCGATCGGGCGAATCGAGGCGAAGCGGATGGTGCTGCACCCCACCTTTTGGGTGTCGTTCATCGCGTGCTCGATAATGATCCGGAGCGTGATCGGCGGCGGCGGGGAGGCCTCGCTGGGCAAGAGCGTCCTGGTCGTGACGGCCGCGCTGCTGATCGGGCTCTTCCTCGGCACGATCCTATCTGCCAACGTCGCCTCGGTCCGCCCGCGACGCGACCATATGCGTGAACTCTTCGGCTCCCTACCCTCGCCACCGGAGACCCGCACCGTGGGACTGTTCGCGGGGCTCGCGTTCGGACCGTTCTTGCTCTCGCTCCTATTCACGTCGGTCAGCTGGTGGCTGCTCAAGCACACCTCTGATCCCGACATCCACCCTGAAGAGATCGATGGATTCTTGGCCGTCCAGGTGCCGCTCGCCATCTTCTGTGTCGGGTCGATCGCGATCGCCGCGGGCCGCTGGGTACCCAGCCTCTTCGGCGGGCCCGTGATCATCGTGGTGCATCTCTTCACGGGTCTGATCTGGCTGGTGCCGTGGATCATGCCGCGTTCCTCGAAGATCGATGCGACGTGGCATTTGGTCTATCTCGCTGCCGCGATCACGACCTGGGTCGCGCTCGCGCTGGCGCGAGACCGGCGCACCGTCTGGCGCCTCGCGGTTGTGGGCCTTGCGGTCGCCCTTGGTGTCACAGCGGCGATCCAGCAGCGCCCACCTGGCGGCTTCTGATGCGAACGGCGGTGGAGCTGCGCGGAGCGCAGGGGAGGCTGCTCTTGCCGCCAAGCGCGCGCACGATCCGCTGGGGGTCGTTCCCGGTGATCGCCGGCCTAGCGCTGCTGGTCGCATGGAGCGGTCAACGCAAGGGAGGGAATCCCGCGGCCATCGCGTTGCCGGTCGCGACCGCCTTGCTGTGCGTCTGGGTCTGCTTCCTTTTCGACGATCCGGCGGCCGAGACGACAGCCGGTGGGCCGACGCCGCTGCTGTTCCGACGGGCGGTCCGCATCGTGGTCGCGGTTCCCGCAGTGACGGCGGTGTGGTTCATGTGCACGTGGATCGGACCGCTCACGGGACCGTCCGCGGCCATGACCGGCTCCTTCGTGGCGGAGATGATTCTCGCACTCGCGGCAGCGGCGGTGGTCGTTCGCCTCGTGGGCACCGGCGCAGGGCTTATCGCTGCCGGCGTCGTGGTGCTCGTCACGCTGATCCTTCCGGTGACCTTCGGTCGGCCGCCGTCGGTGGATCCGGCGCGACCTCCGTGGGGCGAGCCCGCATCGTATTGGACGGCCGTCGCCGTCCTCGCCGTACTGGTGCTGGCGTTGGCGCATCTCGATCCCGCTCGTGCTCGCGACCGATGATGGCCTCCGACGCCGAAACCGCAGTCCTTGACATCGAGCAACGCGATCCTACGTTCGATCGCATCCTGACGCGAGTGGGCGTGCGCGACGATGTCGCGCGAATCATCGCCGCCACGCCATCGTTGCGATCCTCCTGGTTGCTCGCCGCAATCGCCATCGCGCTGTTCGCGACGTGGAGCAGCTCGGTCGACCCGCATCTCGTCACGGCGATCGCCGTCCTCGCCCCGATCCTGCCCGTTCTCGGCGTGGCCACAGCGTACGGCCCCTGGGCCGACCCGATGTTCGAGATGACGCAGACAACTCCCGCCTCTGGCTTCCGGGTTCTGCTCCTGCGATCGATCGCGGTGCTCCTGTCGGCGGTCGTCCTAGTCGGGATCGCGACAGCCGTCGTTCCCGAGACAGAGATCGTCGCGATCGCCTGGGTGCTGCCGTCCCTCGCGTTGTGCTCTGCAAGCCTGATGCTCGCGACCTTCATGCCACTGCATCGAGCGGCCTTCCTGGTCGCGTTCATCTGGCTGCTCGTGGCGGCCGTCGTCGCCACGACACAGCCGGCGACCGCGCTGTTCCGCGGTCCCGCGCAGCTCGTGTTCTGCGGCGTCACGATCGCTTCGTCGATGACCCTCGCGCGCCGGCGCCAGCATCTCGAGATCGCGAACCTGCATGCGCGCAGTGCCCTGGTCGACGCGGCGGATGCGGAGCGGCGACGCATCGAACGCAACATCCACGACGGTGCACAACAACAGCTCGTCGCGATCGGGGTCAAGGCCGGACTCGCGCGCGCGCTCGTTGCACGCGACCCCGAGAAGGCGATCACGATCTTGGATCAGGTCTCCGCGGACGCGGAGGCGGCGTTGGCAACACTCCGGGAGATGACGCGCGGAGCGTGCCCGCCGATCCTGGCCGACGAGGGACTCGCCGCCGCGCTCTCGGCAAAAGCCAAGACGGCGCCCGTGCCGGTGACGGTGGCGGTGGAGGATCTGGGGAACCTCTCCAGGGCCGTCGAGATCGCCGCGTACTTCTGCTGCGCCGAGGCGCTGCAGAACACCGTGAAATACGCGCGAGCCTCGTCGGTCGCGATTCGGGTTGGTCTGCGAGCCGGGAAACTTTCGTGCCGCGTCATCGATGACGGAGTGGGGTTCGACCCGTCGACCGTCCGCCGCGGTGTCGGCATGCGGAGCATGGCCGACCGCGTGGAAGGGTTGGGCGGCGCTCTCGACGTGCACTCGGCACCGGGGTCCGGCACCACCATCACCGCCACGATCCCCGTGCGCACCGACTGAACCCTGGGCGGCACGGCGCCGATGCTTCCGGCACGACCGCCCCTCGAGTGTGCCGAGCCTGCGGTGCGCCGCTGCCCGGCGACGTCCGCTGGTGCGTGCGCTGCTACGCGTTCTTCCGCGGCCCGCTCGGACGCGTGTGAAGCCCTAAGCGTCTTCGGCCAGACCGCCGTAGCGACGTTCGCGCTTCTGGAAGTCGCGGATCGCCTCGAAGAGCAGCTCACGAGTGAAGTCCGGCCAGAACACGGGCGTGAACCACAACTCGGAGTAGGCGAGTTCCCACAGCAGGAAGTTCGAGGTGCGCATCTCGCCGCTCGTACGGATCAGCAGATCGGGGTCGGGCATGTCGGGTGCGTACAATCGCGCCGCGATCGCGTCGTCGTCGATCTTGGAGGGCTTGAGCGTGCCGGCCTGCACCTCGCGCGCAAGCTGCTTGACCGCGTCGACCACTTCCTTGCGCCCGCCGTAGTTGAAGGCGATCGTCAGCGTCATCCCGGTGTTGTCCCGGGTCAGCTCCTCGGAGATCTCGATCTCCTTCAAGACGCTGCGGGGAACGCGCCAATCGCGGCGCCCGATGAAGCGGATCCGCACGTTCATCGTGTTGAGCTCGTCACGTCGGCGACGCAACAGCCCCCGGTTGAAGTTCATGAGGTACAGGACCTCCGCGGGGGGCCGCGACCAGTTCTCGGTCGAGAACGCATAGACGGTGAGCCACTTGACGCCGACCTCAACACCGCCCTTGACGGTATCCCACAGAGCTTCCTCGCCGGCGCCGTGACCCTCCGTGCGAGCCAGACCGCGCTGCGTAGCCCAACGGCCATTTCCATCCATGACGATCGCGACATGCGCGGGCACCTTGGTCCGATCGATGTCGTGTAGGTACGTGCTCATCGCGCGGTCCGCACGAGCATCGGGACCGATTTCATACGGCGCTCCAAGTGGTACTCGGTGAACCCGACCAGCATCCCGCGCGCCTCGGTGGCGAGCCTCGCGTCGGGCCGCTCGGTGGCGCCCACCGTCGACAGATCGGTGCCCGCCAGGTGGGCCAGGAATCGCAGCGCCTCGGGGGAGACGGCGCCCGCGGCAGCATCGCTACAGCCTGCACAGACCGCCCCCCCGAGGCCCGCCGACCACAAGCGCACGTCCGGGGACCCGCAGACGGCGCACGCCATGAGCGCGGGATGGAAGCCCGACAATGACAGCAGCTTGAGCAGGAAGGACTCGGCGACGATCGTCGGATCCTGCGGCTCGGCATCGAGCGCCCGCAGCCCGTGCAGGAGCAGCAATGCCAGCGGCACGTTGCGCTCGTGCTCCTCCGCCACCTTGTCGACGGCTTCGACCATCGTCTCGGCGGCCGCGAAGAGCGAGAGGTCGTCGCGGATGTGCCGGTGTGGCGCGACGATCTCGGCCTGGGTGATCGTGTCGAGCGAGCCTCGGCCGCGGTACAGCATGAGGTTCACGTGCGTGAAAGGCTCGAGGCGGGCGCCGAACCGGGAGGTCGTCTTGCGAACCCCCTTGGCGACCGCCCGAACCTTGCCCGACCCCTGGGTGAGGATGGTCACGATCTTGTCGGCCTCACCGAGCTTCATCGAGCGCAGGACGATCCCCTGCTCCTTATATGGGGGCATCAGCGGATGGTAGCGCCCGCGGTGCCCCGGATGGGATGTCTGCGCTGTGTTGTTTCCGTGTCAGGGATCTACGCCACAAGTGCGTCAAGCAGCGCCGATGCCCCGATCCGGAACGTGACGGGGGTGGGCCAGGCCGTCCCCAGGACCCCGCGGACCAGGTCGAGATACCCGCTCGCCTGACCCATCGCTCGGATCCCACCGCTCACCTTGAGGCCGACCGGGCGATCCGATGCGGCGATCCGCTCCAGGAGGATGGCGACCGCCTCGGGTGTCGCTCCCGGTGCCCCCATGCCGGTTGAGGTCTTGAGGAAATCGGCTCCGGCCACGATCGCGGCGTCACAGACCTGGCGGGTCCCGTCGGTCGTCAATGCGCCGGTCTCCAGGATCGCCTTCCAGATCGCACCGCCCGCGGCAGCCCTCGTGGCCTCCAGCTCGAACGCGAATGCCGCGGGGTCCTCCAGCAACCACCGGTTGCAGACCACGTCCACCTCTTGGGCCCCCGCGTCCACGGCCGCGCGGATCTGGGCGAGCCGCTGCGCGAGCGGCTCATCAGGTACGGGGAACCCTCCGGTCGCGCAGGCGACGCGCACCGACGTCTGGGCGAGTCGATCTCGGGACTGGCCGGCGAACCGCGGCCAGACGCAGACGGCGGCCACGTTGAGCTCGGGACGATCAGGCACGGGTGCGGCGGCGCGCGCGCACAGCGCATCGACCGTCCTCGGGGTGTCGTCATCGCCAAGCGACGTCAGATCGATGCATCGGATCAGCAGGTCGCGGTCGGCGTTCACACCGCGAGCCTACGTGGTCGCCCGTCGCCGGCGGTCGCTAGGCTCCGGTGCGATGCGCCGTCTCCTGCTCGCCGCCATGTTGCTCGCCGTCTCACCGGTCGCCGCGGGCTGCAGTTCCACGCCCCCGACCTGTGCGTCGCCGACCGTCACGACGACGGTGGAGATGCAGAACTCGACGTTCGCACCGACCTGCATCTCCGCCACCGCAGGGCAGACCCTCACGCTGCACAACGCCGATACCACGCCGCATACGTTCACGATCAAGGGCACGGACGTCGACGTGAAGATCGACGCGAGCGCGACATCCGAGGCGGCGTTGTCGGGCGTTGCCCCGGGCACCTACACGGTCACGTGTCTGTACCACCCCCAGATGACCCAAACGCTGCAGGTGACCTAGAAGCCGAGGCGCTCGAGCGCCTTCGGATCGCGCTGCCATTCCTTCAGCACCTTGACGCGGAGATCCAGGAAGACCCTCGTGCCGAGCAGCAGCTCCATCTCCTCACGAGCCCGTGTTCCGATCTTCTTGAGGGTGGCGCCCCCTTGGCCGATCACGATCCCCTTCTGCGACTCGCGCTCGACGATCAATGACGCATGGATCGTCACGAGATCTTCCGCACGCTCCATCTCCTCGATCACGATCGCGATCGAATGCGGCACCTCCTGGTGGGTGACATGCAGGGCCTGTTCGCGTACGAGCTCGGCCAGACGGGATTCCATCGATTGGTCGGAGACCTCCTCGCTGGGGTAGAGCGGCGGGCCTTCCGGTAGACGCGCAACGATCAGGTCGCGCAACAGCCCGATCCCCCGGCCCAGCTTCGCGGACATCGGCACGATCTCTTCGAACGCACCGAGCTCAGCGGCCGCGAGTAGCTCGGGCAGCTCGGCTCGGCGGCGCACCGCGTCGATCTTGTTCACGACGCAGATGGCGGGTGCGCCCGCCTGCGCCACCTTCTCGCGGTAAACGTAGGCGTCGCCGGTGCCGATCCCCGCGGCAGCATCGACCACCTGCACGACCAGATCGACGCCGTCCACGGCGTCTCCCACGAGGTCGTTCAGCCGAACGCCCAGCAGGGTCTTGGGCTTGTGATAACCGGGTGTGTCGGTGAACACGATCTGGGCGCCCTCCGTGTTCCAGATCGCGCGGATGTCGCGCTGCGTGGTCTGCGGTTTATTCGACACGATCGCGACCTTCTCGCCCACGAGCGCGTTGACCAGGGTCGACTTGCC
>JBDUBL010000021.1:0-28720 GCA_040004125.1 Actinomycetota bacterium | reverse complement strand
TGAGCCCGCTGATCGCGCGGCGCCCCATGAATCGGATCACGACCTCACCGGTGCCATCGGACACGACGGTCTCGAGGGACTCGTTGTCGGCCATCGGGAACACGGTCAGGCGCCGGATCACACCCGCGATCTTCACGCGTTCCCGCAACGGCGCCTCGCCGATACGGACCGAGCCGGGGACCGCGTCGGCCCAGTCGCGGATCTCGGTGTCCAGGCGCGCTTCGTCGGTCTCGGTCAGTCGCACGAGCCACCGGCGAAGCGCGCCCACGAACGCTCAGCCTACGGCGCCGACGCGCCGGCCCTCGCCGCGGCGAAGTCGTCTTCGAGCCCCGACGTGCGGTTCTTGGACACCCAGATCATGACCCCCAGCACGGTCGAGGAGATCACGACGATCGCGACCCGAAGCGCGATGTCGTTGGCGTGCTGCACGACGACGGGGGCGATCAGCAGCGCCACAAGGTTCATCACCTTGATCAGCGGGTTCAGCGCGGGGCCGGCGGTGTCCTTGAACGGGTCACCTACCGTGTCGCCGATGACCGCGGCCTTGTGGCTGTCCGATCCCTTGCCGCCGAAGTGGCCATCCTCGATGAACTTCTTGGCGTTGTCCCAGGCACCGCCGGAGTTCGACAGCATGACGGCCAGCAGCTGGCCCGTCAGGATCGCCCCCGCCAGGAACGCTCCTAGCGCCTCGTCCTTCAGGAAGAACCCCGCGATCAACGGCGCCAGCACCGCGAGCAGCCCCGGCGTCATCAGCTCGCGGAGCGACGTCTTCGTGCAGATGTCCACCACCGCGCCGTAGTCGGGCTTCTCGGAGTAATCCATGATGCCCGGGTGATCGCGGAACTGCTTGCGCACCTCGACCACGACCTGGGCCGCGGCGCGACCCACCGCGCGGATCGCGAGCGAGCTGAACAGGAACGCGACACAGCCGCCGAGCAGAAGCCCGACCAGCACGTTCGGTCGGTCGACGCGGATCCCCGGGAACTGGTACCCGACGCCGTAGGCGGTGCGCAGCGCCTCCTCGAACGAACCGAACAGCGAGGTCGCCGCGATCACGGCGGTCGCGATCGCGATGCCCTTCGTGATGGCCTTCGTGGAGTTCCCGATCGCGTCGAGGCCGGTCAGGATCTCGGCCGGCCGGCCCTCGAACTCGCCCGACATCTCGGCGATGCCCTGGGCGTTGTCCGAGATCGGCCCGAACGTGTCCATCGACACGATCACCCCGACGGTGGTGAGCATGCCCATGCCCGTCAGCGAGATGAAGTAGAGCGCCAGTCGAGGGTCGTTCCCACCTAGGAAATAGGCACTGATCATGGCCGCGCCGACGATCAACGCCGACCACACCGTCGATTCCAGGCCGATCGAGAACCCCGACAGGATCGTGGTCGCCGGACCCGTGACGGTCGCCTCCGCGATCTCCTGCACGGGCCGGTACTTCGTGTCAGTGAAGTACTGGGTCAGGATCTGAATCACCGAGGCGAGCACGAGACCGATGATCACGGCGACGGCCGGCCGGTAGCTGTCCATGTACTGCCCCGACAAGATCAGCACCGCGACCGCCGATACGAACGCGGATGCGAAGAAGCCGCGGTTGATCGCCTTCATGCCGTGCTCGTTCTCCGAGCGCGGCGTCACGGCCAGGATCCCGACGATCGAAGTCACGACGCCGATCGCGCGCACGAACAGCGGGAACATCACGCCGACGATCGCGCCCTGAGGGGAGCCGGTGTAGGCGGCGGCCCCCAGGATCAGCGACGCGATCAGGGTGACCTCGGAGGACTCGAACAGGTCCGCGGCCATGCCGGCGCAGTCCCCGACGTTGTCGCCGACGTTGTCCGCGATCGTCGCCGCGTTACGAGGGTCGTCCTCGGGGATGCCCTGCTCCACCTTGCCGACGAGGTCGGCGCCCACGTCGGCGGCCTTCGTGAAGATGCCGCCGCCGACGCGCATGAACATCGCGAGCAAGGCGCCGCCAAAGCCGAAGCCCACCAGCACGCTGGCGGCGTCGCCCTTGTAGATGATCAGGATCGCGACGGCGCCGAGCAGCCCAAGCCCGACCGTGAACATCCCGGCGACACCGCCGGAGCGAAATGCGATCCGCATCGCCTGTTTCAGGCCGGACTCACGGGCTGCATTGGCCGTGCGTACGTTGGCCCGCACGGCAAGCCACATCCCGATATAGCCCGTGACCGCCGAGAAGAACGCCCCGAGGATGAACGCGATCGAGCGCCCGAACCGGATCGAGGTAGCCGAGTGAGCCGCGTCGGCCGGCACCGGCAGCAGGAAGAAGATGACGATCGCGAGCGCCACCAGGAAGACGGCCACGGTGCGGAACTGGCGAGAGAGGTAGGCGCTGGCGCCTTCCTGGATCGCTTTGGAGATCTCCTTCATCTTGTCCGTGCCCTCGGGGGCCCGCAGCACCTCGCGAGCCAGGTACCAGGCGAACAGCAGCGCCACGAGCGAGATACCGAAGATCACCCACAAGGCGGTGTTCTCGAACGAACCGAAGACCGCCTTGATCGGTCCCCCCTCTTGGGCAAGCCAACCGATCATCGAACCTCCTACGCAGGAAACGACACATGCACGGGAACGTCCCCGGCTCGGGGACCGGTGAAGGATACCGGACCCCGGATGCCCTGACCTGCGCCGGGACAACCTCCGGCGCACGCTTCACGGCCCTCGCCGGCGCTACGATGCCGCGCATGCGCACCGCACTCGCGATCGCGATCGCCGGCGCCTTTGGGGCCCTTGCCCGGTGGGGGGTCGGCTCGTGGTTCGGCCAGCGTTTCCCCTCCTTCGCGTGGGGAACCCTCGTGGTCAACGTGAGCGGCTCGTTCGTGCTCGGACTCCTGTTCGCGCTGCTGATCGAGAAGGCCGCGGGGTCCCCCACGATGCGCCTGGCCCTGACCACGGGGCTGCTGGGGGCGTACACGACCTTCTCCACGTTCTCGCTGGAGACGCTGCGGATGTTCGAGGAGGGCGCGACCGGCTCGGCCGTCGCCAACATCGGGCTCAGCCTCGCGCTCGGGCTCGGCGCGGTCTGGCTCGGCGTCACGATCGGCAGGGCGGTGTGACGTGAAGATCGAGGGCGAGGCTACCGCGGCTCCTCGTCGGAGGACTGAGCGCGAAGGATCGCCGCCGCGACGACGCCGCATACCGCGATCGAAAGCAGCACGCCGACACGCGCCGCGGCGAGCAACGTCGATCCCTGCGGGTACGCGCCCGAAGCCACGAACAGACTCACGGTGAACGGCGCGCCGGCGGCGACCGCAAGCCCGGCGAGCACCCCGAGCCCGAGGCCCTCGGGGAGCTGCGCGGATCGCCATCGCTTGGTCAGGAGACCCGCGCCGACGATGCCCGCGGCCTTGCCGAAAAGCCGCGCGGCCACGAGCCCCACGATCAACAACTGCTCGGTACGCCCGGACCACCAGCCGCCCGACAACCGCACGCCCGCGTTCGCCAGGGCAAACAACGGAAGCGCGAACAGGTTCACCCAGGGGAGCAACGCGTGCTCGGTACGTGCGAGCGGCGACACCGCCTCGCTCGACAATCGGGCGAGCTCCAGCCAACTCGACGCGTCGGCATCGGCCGGATCGGGCTCGTCGGCCGTTCGATCGGCGATCCGGCGTGCGGCCGCGCTGACCGCGGCGGGCCGGTTGAACGGTCGCGCCGGCACGAGCAGCCCGAGCAGCGCTCCAACGAGCGCCGGGTGCACGCCACCCTCATAGGCGCACAGCCACGTCAGGACCCCCAGCACCGCGTACGGAAGCAGGTGTTGCACGTGCGCACGCTCGCAGGCCACCATCACGCCGACCAGGACCAGCGCCAGCAGCAACCAGCCCCCCGACAGGTGCCCCGCGTAGAACACGGCGACGACCACCACCGTCAGCAAGTCATCGAGGATCGCAAGGGTCAGCAGGAACGGACGTGCGCCCGGCGGCAAGGCCCGCGAGGCAAGGACCAGGATCGCCAGGGCGAACGCGAGATCGGTCGGCATCGCCATCCCCCAGCCCCCGCTGGCAGGCGTGCCGCGCACGAATGCGAGGAACACGAGCGCCGGCACGAGCATGCCGCCGATCGCGGCCAGACCAGGGCCGATCAAGCGACGTCGATCACGCAGGTCGCCGGTCACGAGCTCACGCTTGATCTCGAGCCCGGCGAGCAGGAAGAAGAGCGTCATCAGGCCCTCGTCGACCCAGAAGCGGAGATCCTCCACGACCGCCCACCTGCCGAGTCGCAGCACCACCGGCGTGAGCCACACCTGTTCATAGCTCCGCCACCACGGCGAGTTCACCCACACGAGCGCAAGCACGACCGCAGCAAGCATCGGAAGCGCGCTCGCGGTCGACGAGCGCAGGAACTCCTGCAACGGACGCACGATGACGCGCGGCACCGTGCGATCGGACCGCGACCATGGCGGGCGGATGTCCTCGTGATGGGCTGGCGGCACGTTGGCTCCTCCTGCCGACCAGTCTTCCCGGCACGCCCTTCGTCGCCGTTGGATGCTAGCCGGGCGTTCGTCCCCTTGTCGAAACGGGTCGTCACGAGTTCGTCACGGGCCTTACCGGGATTCGCGGGGAACCGCTGCTAACCTTTTGGGCGCTTTGGCGAATGAAAAAACCCCCCTGCGGGACACCGCACCGGCTACGCCACAGCGAGCCCAGAAGAGCGCCGATCGCTCAACGGTGGCCCGCCGTCGCGTGATCGTCGGGATCGGCATCCTGGTCGTGCTCGGCGTTGCGTTGTTCCTCCTGCTGGGCGGCAAAGACTCGCCCCTCGGCAGCATCCTGCCGGGCAGCGAAGCGCCCGTGCCGACGTTCGCCTTCACCTCGTCGATCTCGAAGTACGAGGCCACCGCGATCCACGTCGACAAGAAGAAGCAAACGGCGGCGGCCAAACAGGTCACGCCGCAGATCCGCGACGTCGTGACGAAACTGTTCCAGGCGGGCTACGTCGATCCGTCCACGTGGGGCGACACCGGCGCGATCGAAGACTTGTTCACGAAGGACGCGCAGGGTCAGCTGGAGGCCAACGTCGACACGCTGACGCTCGGCACTGGTGCCGACGCCGTCTACGCGACGGTGCAACCGGGCAAGAGCAAGCTGAAGGTGACCGCGCTTACCGATACCAACGCCGGCGTGATCCGCGCGATGGCCGAGCCGTGGTTCAACGCGATCGCGGCCAACGATGACGGCACCTTCACCGACATCTCGGTGACCGGCACGCTGTTCCTCGTCAAGGACGGCAACGATTGGAAGATCGAAGCGTTCAGCCTGAATCGCGAGCTGCAGCCGGGCAAAGCACCGGCGACGTCCGCGTCCCCCTCGGAGACCCCATGACCAAGAAGCTCATCGCGATCGTGCTCGGGTTGTCCGCCTGGATCGCCGGCACCGTCGCCGCAACGATCGGGCAGCCCGGTCCTGCGGCGGCGCAAGCGCTGTTCAAGATCGAGCGCGCGCACGCCGACTACACGCCCTCGCTGGACGGGACGGCCCCGATCTTCGTGTTGCTCCTGGGGTCGGACTCGCGGCCCGGCACCCCGATGAACCGAGGCCGGTCGGACTCGATCCATATCCTCGGCATCGATCCCGCGACACACCGCGCCACGGTCTTCGGGATCCCGCGCGACTCCTGGGTTCCGCTGACCACCGGCGGCACGAACAAGATCAACTCCGCGATGCCGGTCGGCGGGCCCGAGGCCACCGTCGCCACGGTGGAGCAGCTCACGGGCATCACCTTCGACTACTACGTGTTGACGGGCTTCAACGAGGTCACGCAGGCCGTCAACCAGATCGGCGGCCTCCACATCGACGTGCCGTACACGGTCGTCGGGTACGAGCAGACCTTCTCCGCCGGACCCCAGACGATGGACGGGTCACAGGTGCTCGGCTATTCGCGCACGCGTCACTCGCTGCCGCTGGGCGACTTCGATCGCTCCCTCAACCAGGGTGTGGTCCTGCTGAGCGCGCTGTCGCAGTTCCGCGCGGAATACGCCAAGGACGCGAGCCGTATGTACTCGTGGATGGGCGCGGGACTCCGCAATACGGAGACGTCGGTGCCGATCGAGGAGCTGATCAAGCTCGCCGGGCTGTCCCAGTCCCTGCCGGCGACCAAGGTCACGAACCTGGTCGCGATCGGCTCGAGCGCCCTAAACGGCTCGCTGAGTGTCGTCTACCTCTCCGATCAGAACCAGGCGCTCTGGCAGGATATGGCCCAAGATGGCTACATCCTCCAGAAGGACATCCCCGCTGCGGCCCAGCCGAGCCCGACCTAACCCTCGCGTCCTCGCAACGGTCTTCGTCGTCGCGGCGCTGGCGGCCGCCTGTACCCAGACCGACGTGAACACAGGAGCCGGGTCCGCTACACCGACCCCGGCCGCCACAACGCCCGCCACGTCTCCTTCGGCCACACCCGGGCAGGAGCTGGACCGTGCGGCGCAGTGGAAGCTCGCCCGCCGCAAGATCACGAACGTCGTCTACCTCGTCAAGGAGAACCGTACCTTCGACCACCTGTTCGGCACGTTTCCCGGCGCCGACGGCGCAACCACCGGCGAGCTCTGCGACGGCTCCACGATCCCCCTCGGGCACGCCACGGATGACCAGGCGGGCGCGTCGCACTCGTTCACCGCCGGGATCATCGCGACCAACGGCGGCAAGATGAACTGCTTCGACCGCATCCCGCAGGGGGACGGAGGCGCCACGTACGTGCAGTACAACGAGGATCAGATTCCGAACTACTGGAGCTACGCGCGGCACTACACGCTTGGCGACCGGTTCTTCTCCTCCGCGTACGGCCCGACGTTCGTCGAGCACTTCTGGCTGGTCGCCGCGTCGTCGAATGGATACATCGAGAACGAGCGGCCGCTCGAGGGCCAGGGCGGCACCGACGGCGTGCTCGGGGGCTACTGCGACGATCGCAGCGAGCGGATCTTCTCGTTCCCGGTACTCAGCGCGGCCGAGAAGCGCACCGTGTACCAACTCGAGGAGCACGCGCAGACCGGCCGGCTCCTGCAGGACTGGGTGATCGAGCGCTGGCCTTGCCACGACATCACGACGATGCCCGACCTGCTGCAGCACGCCGGTATCTCCTGGAAGTACTACCAGTCGGACACGCCGTACTTTGACGTGATGGGCACGATCCCGCACATCCGCTACGGCCCGATGTGGAACAACGTCGTGGACACCTCGAGCTTCGTGCCCGACGTGCAGTCCGGGCACATGCCGCAGGTGACCTGGCTGTTGCCACCGACCCCGGAGTCGGACCATCCCGGCTACGGCGCGCTGTGCGACGGCGAGAACTGGACCGTACGCATGGTGAACACGATCATGCAGAGCCCGGAATGGAAGCACACCGCGATCTTCCTGACGTGGGACGACTTCGGCGGGTTCTACGACCACGTCGCCCCGCCGCACGTCGACATCTACGGCGACGGGCCGCGCGTGCCGCTGATCGTGATCAGCCCCTACGCCAAGCGGGGGTACGTGTTCCACGGAACGTCGGACTTCACGAGCGTGCTCCGGTTCATGGAGGGCCTGTACAACCTGCCGTCGCTGACGGGTCGCGACGCGCAGGCGAACGATCTGATCGGCACGTTCGATTTCACGCAGAAGCCGGCCGCGCCGCTGGTGCTGCCCGAGCGCGACTGCAGCCAGGCGAGCTAGAGGCGCGTCAAGACGTAGGCGACGTAGCCGACGTAGAACACGCCCTGCACGAGCAGCAACGGCGCCGACAAGCGTTTGCGGATCCGCAGTGTGGCGTACAGCACCGATCCGGCAGCCAGGGCGACGAGCGCGGCCACCAGCGCCTCGCTCGTGAGCTCCCACGGCGTGAACAGCAGCCCGATCGTCACGGGGAACGACGACTGAAACACCATCGCGCCGGTCATGTTGCCCATCGCGAGCGTGTCCTTGCCCCGATGGACCCAGATGACGCTGTTGAACTTCTCCGGCAGCTCGGTAGCGAGCGGCGCCACGAGCAGCGAGAAGGCGAGCGGCGGGATCCCGGCGGCCTCCCCGAGGGTGCTGACCGACCCGACGAAGATCTCCGCGCCGAGCACGATCAGGCCGAGCGCAAGCCCGACCTGCACGAACGGCACCTTGCGAGAGGCCTGCCTGGACCACTCGGGGAGCCCACGGGCGAACCGGCGTGCCCACCCCCAGACGTACAGCGGCTTGATCTCGTTCTCGGCCTCTTCCTCCAGCTCCGGCTCGCCGCTCGTCTGGAAGTGACGGCGCACGTAATAGCCGTAGCCGACGATCAACACGATCGCGAGCGTGTAGTCGAGCAGCTTCACGTGCAGAAGGCCGGCGACGACCGCCAGCGAATACATCACCAGGAAGTACCCGAGGTCCTGGCGGATCACGCCATGATCGATCTCTAGGTCCAGTGAGCGGCGGCCTCCCCGGGCGAACGCGAAGATCGCGACCGCGATCACGACCATCGCCAGCGTCGTGAGCATGAACGGGGCGCCGAGGATCGCACCGACGCCGATCTCCTCGCCGGAGGCGTGACCCGACGCGATCGCGATGATCGGCAGGATCGTCTCGGGCAGGGCGGTGCCCACCGCAGCGAGCACCGAGCCCACGGCTCCCTCGGACAACCCGAAGCCCTCGCCGACCCACTCGACGCCGTTCGTGAACAGCTCGGCTCCGGCCAGGATCACGAACAGCGAGATGACGAGCAGCACCCACTCCATGGGGATGCATGCTCCCAGGGACACAGCGCGGGTTGCAACGGACCGCGTGTCCCGTCGTCGGCACCCCGTAGCCTGGACCCGTGCAGCCGCAGGCCTTCCTCGATCGACTCACCGCCGACCCCGCCGAGGCCGCGTGCCTCGTCCACGTGCGCGACTTGCCCGCCAACGCACCACCGCTGCAGCCATTCCCCGAGGGGCTGCCGGAGGTGCTCGTCTCCCGGCTCGGGCTGCTCGGCATCAACGGGCTGTACCCCCATCAAGCCGCCGGGCTGGCGGCGGTGCGTCGTGGTCGCGACGTGCTCCTTGCGACTGGCACCGCCAGCGGCAAGTCGCTCGTCTATCAGATCGCCGCCGCCGAGGCCGCGATCACGACGCCCAAGGCCACCGCGTTGTTCCTGTTTCCGACCAAGGCGCTTGCCCGCGACCAGCTGCGCGCGATGCGGTCCCTGAAGCTGCCGCAGGTGCGCGCGGCGGTCTATGACGGCGACACGCCGAAAGGCGAGCGCCCCCTGATCCGGAAGAACGCCAACCTCGTGCTGACCAACCCCGACATGCTGCACCTGTCGCTGCTCGCCGATCACGCCCGGTGGGCAGACTTCCTGTTCCGGTTGTCGATCGTCGTGATCGACGAGGCGCACGTGCTGCGTGGGGTCTTCGGCTCGCAGGTCGCGATGGTGCTTCGCCGCCTGCGGCGGCTGATCGCGCTGCACGGCGGCGACCCGCGCTGGTGCCTGGCGAGCGCCACGATCGGCAACCCCGCCGAGCTCGCGCATCGGCTGACCGGGCTCGACGTCGAGGTGATCGCGACCGACGACGCGCCGCGCGGACGCAAGCTCTTCGCCCTGTGGAACCCGCCGATCATCGACGATGAGACCGGCGCGCGAAGAAGCGCCCTGGCGGAAGCGGCGACCGTGATGACGAAGCTGGTCGACGACGGCGCTCGCACGATCGGGTTCACGCGGTCGCGGCGCGCCGCGGAGCTGCTGGCCGAGTTCACGCGCCGTGGCGTGCACGATGCCGCGGCCCGCCCGAAGATCCGGACCTACCGAGCCGGGTACCTGGCCGAAGATCGCCGCGCGATCGAGCGACAACTGGCCGACGGCGAGCTGATGGCGGTGGCCGCGACCAACGCGCTGGAGCTCGGGATCGACATCGGCTCGCTGGATGCCGCGGTGCTGACCGGGTATCCGGGGACCCGCGCGTCGATGTGGCAACAGGCCGGCCGCGCCGGGCGTCGCGCCGACGAATCGCTCGCCGTGCTCGTGGCCCAGGACGATCCGCTGGACCAGTACCTGACCCAGCACCCCGACGAGCTGTTCGACCTGCCGGCCGAGGCCGCGGTGATCGACCCGACGAACCCGTACGTGCGCGACCCGCACCTGCGCTGCGCGGCGCGCGAGCACCCCTTGACCGACGCCGAGGCGGAGACGTTCTTCGGTCCCGACGCAGGGGCGGCGCTGACCGCGGGGGCCGTAACCGGCCTGTTCAAGCGTCGCGCGGACCGGTGGCACGACGTCGGCACGACGCCCCCGCACCGCGACGTCGATATCCGCGCCGGCGGCGGCAACGTCTACCGGATCGTGCTAGGCGATACGGGGGAGCTGATCGGGACCAGCGACGAGCATCGGGCGTTCGCCACGCTGCATCCGGGCGCCGTGTACCTGCATCAGGGCGAGCAGTTCCTCGTGAACGGCCTCGACCTGGTCGCGCGTGTCGCGCTCGTCGAGTCAGCAGACCCCGACTACTACACGCAGGCGCGCGACGTGACCGACATCGCGATCGTCAACCAACTTGACCATCGGTCGCTGGGTGCCGCCGAGCTGTCCTTCGGCGACGTCGAGGTGACGAACCAGGTCGTGGGGTTCGTGCGGAAGCTCGTGTCGACCAACGAGATCGTGGGCGAGCAGACCGTGCCCCTGCCACCCGTGACGCTGCGGACGCGCGCCGTGTGGTGGACGTTGCCGGGCCGGCTGATCGACGAAGCCGGCGTGTCGTCCCGCGAGCTGGCCGGCGGGATCCACGGCGCCGAGCACTGCGCGATCGGGCTGCTGGGATTGGTGGCGACGTGTGACCGGTGGGACATCGGCGGCGTGTCCACGCCGCTGCACACCGACACCGGGCTCACGACGATCTTCGTCTACGACGGCTATCCGGGCGGCGCCGGCATCACGGAGCGCGGCTACCACGCGGCTGAGCGATGGCTGCACGCAACCCTGGAGCGGCTGCGCGACTGCCCGTGCCGAGGCGGCTGTCCATCGTGCGTTGTCTCACCGAAGTGCGGCAACGGCAACGAGCCGCTGGACAAGGCGGCCGCGGCGGCGTTGTTGCACCAGATCGTATGAGCTACGTGCCGAGCGGAGCACCGTACTTGCGCTCGGCGAAACGCCGGCCGACCTCGGCCGCGACGACCAGCGTGATCGACACGGTGAGGATCACCGACGACACCGCGACGAGCTGCGGCAGCTGGCTCGGCACGCGAAGCTGCGCGAACAGGAACACCGGCCACGTCGGCTGCGTGCCCGCCAGGAACGAGGCGATCGCGAACTCGTCGAACGACAACGTGAACGCGATCAGGAACGCGGACAGCAGCGCCGGGAACAGCAGCGGGAACGTGACACGCCAGAACGTCTTCCACGGGCTGGCGCCCAGATCCCAGGCCGCCTCCTCCAATGAGACGCTCAGACGCTCCAGCAGCGGCATGATCACCAGGATCGTGTACGGGATGGCGACCACGACGTGCCCGATGACGATCGAGTGCAGCCCGAGACCCAGATAGGTGCCGGTCATCGAGGTCAGGACCCTGTCGAACGCGGTGAACAACACGAGCAGCGCGATGCCGAACACGAGATACGGGATCACCAGCGGCGAGAACACCAGCGCGGAGAACGCCGACTTCCCGTGAAAGCGGCGGCGCACCAAGGCGTAGGACGCGAGCACGCCGAGGCCGACCGCCACGATCGAGGACGCCGTCGCCACGATCGCGCTTCGTCGCAGGGAGGCCAGCAGCGCCGGATTCGTCGCGAACTTCGCATACCAGGAGAACGTGAACCCCTGCAGCGGGAACGACACGTCGCCTCGGTTGAACGAGAACACCACGAGCACCAGCAGCGGGACGTAGAGGAACGCGACGAGCAGCACGAAGAAGATCCGCAACGCCCACAGCGCCTTGCGTGAGATCGTGAGTTCCATCAGGCCTGCACCTGCCGAACGTTGACGAAGCGGCCGAAGACGGCCATCAGGATCGCGACCACACCGAGCAGGAACAGCGCGAGCACCGAGCCGTTCTGCCAGCGCAGCCCGGCCGTGAACTGGTCCTGGATCGCGTTGCCGAACAGGTAGCCCTTCGGACCTCCCACCAGCAGGGGCGTCACGAACTCCCCGATGGTCGGCACGAACACGAACACGAAGGCGGCCGCCAGCCCGGGCAGGCTCAACGGGAAGGTCACCCGCAGGAACGTGCGCCACCTGCTGGCGCCCAGATCGCCGGCGGCCTCGAGCAACGAACGGTCGAGGTTGTCCAGGCTGACGAAGATCGGCAACGCGACGAACGGGATCCAGACATACGCGAGGACGAGCATCACGGCGAACTGGCTATAGATCAGCCATTGAACCGGGTGCTCCGGTGCACGGATATGCAGCTGATACAGCAGCGAGTTGATCACGCCGTTGTTGCCCAGGATCACCTTCCAGGCGAGGACGCGCAGCAGGTAGCTCGTCAGGAACGGCGCGATGATCACGAGAAGGAGCACGTACTTTCGCCTGGTCACGCACAAGGCGAGGAAGTAGCCGATGGGATAGGACGCCACCACGACCGTGATCGACACGATCAGTGACACCCGCACGGACTTCCAGAACAGCCCGAGATAGACCGAGTCCCCGCCGAGGAAACGCGTCCAGTCGGAGAACGAGATCACCCTCGGATCGGTCGGCAACACGTGCAGCGCGCCGACGCTGTAGGCAGCCACGAGGGCGACCGGCACGAGGAAGAACAGCAGCAACCACAACAACGGAGGCGACAGGATGCCTGCGGTGGCTCGCCAGCTGCGCGGCTCCGACCGGCTCACGGGTCAGGACGCTTTGACCTGATCCCAGTAGTCCGCGTAGACCTGCCGGCGAGGGATGTGCGACTCGGGGTTGGAGTTCGGCGGCTCCAGGATCGACAGATCGTCCAGGCTGAGGGCCTTGACGATGTCCGGCGAGATTCCCGAGAGGTCTGCGCTGGTGTTCGCGTGGCCGAAGTAGTACGTCCCCTCCAGGAACTGGGCGGCGGCGGCGGTCGACCACGAGTCGGCGTAGGCATGGGCGTGGTGATAGTTGGCGGAATCGTTGAACAGCCCCAGCCCGCACGACCAGGTGATGCGCCCCTCCTTCGGCTGCATGTACTCGACGTCGAGACCGGCCGCCTTTGCGTAGGCGTAGGCGTCGGGCCATGCGTAGCCGATCCAGGACTCGTCGCGCTTGAACGATGTGAACAGGTCGTAGGACTGGCTCCAGAAGAAGTTCACCAGGCCCTTCTTGCTGATCAGGAAGTCGCGCATCTGGGTGAGCTCGTCATCGGTCATGTCCCACGGGTTGTCGACGCCCTGGAAGAAGCCGGCGATCACGAGCATCTCGAGCGTGTCGATCCACGAGATCTTGCCGCTGTAGCGGTCGTCGAACAGCAGCGACCAGGAATCCTCCTGCGGTTGCACCTTGTCGGCGCGATACAGCGGGGCGATGAACCCCCAGTCCTCCACGATGAAGTACTGCTGCCCGTCGATCTGACCGAACTTCTCCAAGGTCGGGTTCAGGCTCGAGAAGTTCGGGATCTGCGAGGTGTCCCACGGCTGCATCACGCCGAGGTCGACGTAGTCTTGGAAGCGGTACGCGCAGGGATGCACGATGTCGTAGTGCGTGCCCTGCGCCACCTTCGTGAAGCCGATGTCGTCGTTCTCGAACAGGATGAACTTCGGCGTGTCAGCCGTGGCGTCGGCGTACTGCTTCCACAGGTACTGCTTCTCTTCTTTGGGGTAGTAGTCGCCGTTGCCGTAGCCGGTCCAGTCGAAGACCTGGAGGCTGCCCGGCTCCTGGTCCATGGCGGGTCGCGCCGCGCCCGAGGGCACGCCGGCGCCGGAGGTCGAGGCCTGCTTGCACGCGGCGAGGATGGCGCTCATGCCGATCCCCATGCCGGCGTACCGGAACAGGTCGCGGCGCGGCATGCGCTGACGGAACAAGCGGTCGATGTCCAGCGGTTCCTGCGGCATGGTTCCCCCTTCCCAAGAGAGCAGACCCTTGAGTGGCCGTATCATGCGCCCATGCTCGGTCGAGGGCAACACGGGTCCCGATCGCTGCGAGCTGCGAGGTTCCTTCCTTTGGTGCTCCTCTTGACGGCCGGCACATGCAGCGTCGACGCCACATCGACACCCTCGCCCCGCGTCTCGGGGTCGCTGCCGGACTCGGTGGCGATGCCCAACGTCCGGCTCCCTGGTCTGCATCGCAGCGACGCGACGCTGGGTGCCGCGGACGCCGCGGCGGATGCGACCCATCCGGACTCGATGGCGGCGATCCTGTCGGGCGCGGGGCTCGTGGCGGTGCGCGAGCGCACATACACGGGCAGCGCGCACGGCGCGTTCGCGCGTGTCGTGATCCGCGCGTGGGTGTTCACCTCCGGCGACGGCGCCGGATCGTTCTTCGACTGGGTGCGGGTCAACGCCTCCCACGAGTTGATCGGCGAGGCGTCGCCGCTGCACCGGGACATCCCCGGGGATGCCTTCGTGATGCTCCACGAGCCCAGCGGTTGCTGCCACGAAGAGACCCCGATCTACCTCGCCGTATGGCAGCGTCACCACACCGTGTGGACGGTCCGCGCGAGCGGGCCGAGGATCGAGACCGCGCCGGTGCTCGCGCTCGTGCGTTCGATCGAACAGGAGGTATGAAGGTGGAGCTCGACGGGTTCACGACGCTTGCGACCGGTCTCGACCATCCGGAGGGCGCGGCCTGGGGTCCCGACGGCCGTCTGTATGCCGGCGGCGAGGCCGGCCAGATCTATGCGATCGGCCTGGACGGGTCGGTCCAGCAGATCGGCGACACGGGCGGCTTCCTGTTCGGGATCGCGGCCGACGGCAACGGGGCGATCTACGGCTGCGACATGGGTCGCGGAGAGATCGTGCGCGTCGCCGAGGGCGTCGCCACCACCTACTCGAGCGGGACGGCCGACCGCCCGCTTCGGGTGCCGAACTTCGCCGCCTTCGACGACGCGGGCGTGCTCTACGTCACCGACTCGGGCGAATGGGGGAAGGACGACGGGCTGCTGTTCCGGGTATCGATGGGCGGCGACACCACCGTGTGGTCCGATGCCGTCCCCGCGTTCCCGAACGGATGCTGCCTCAGCGCCGATGGCGGCGCGCTGTTGGTGGTGGAGTCGCGGGCCCGCCGCGTGGTGCGGGTCTCTATCGAGGCGAACGGCGCGGCGGGCCCGGTCACCGCCGTGGCCGACCTCACCGGCTCGCAACCCGACGGGATCGCGCTTGCCGTCGACGGCACGATGTTCGTCGGCTGTTACCGCCCGGACCGCATCTATCGGATCCCACCGGGCGGGTCACCCGAGATCTGGGCACAGGACGCCGACGGCGTCGTCTTGAACCAGCCGGCAAACCCGGTCTTCATCGGGCCGGCGCTGGATCGGCTCCTCTTCACGAGCCTCGGGGGCTGGAACCTCGTCGCCGCCGACCCGGGCGTCGCCGGGTTGCCGCTGCGCTACCCCACGGTCTGATCCACCGACGGGAAGGTCGCCTCCGCGCGCAGACCACCGAGCGGGCTCGAGGCCAAGACCACGTCGCCGTCGTGGGCTCGCGCGATCTCACGCACGATCGCAAGGCCGAGACCCGTGCCGCCGCTCGTCCGATCCCGACCTTCGTCCAGACGCACGAACCGCTCGAACGCCCGCTCGCGCGCCTCCGGTGCGATCCCGGGTCCGTCGTCATCGACCGCCAGCATCACGTGCCCGTCGCGCTCGGCCACCGCGAACCCGACCCGGCCGCGCGCGTGGCGCACCGCGTTCTCGCCAAGGTTGCGCACCAAGCGCTCGAGATACCTGCCCTCGCCGCGGACCCGCCCTGCGCCGACGCCGGACGTGTCGATCGCGAGCGCCGTCTCTCCCCGCAGGCGGCCCGCTTCGGCAAGGACGACGTCGTCGAGGTCGACCTCGTCGCGGGCGACATGCAGCGCGCCCTCGTCGAGACGCGCGAGCAACAACAGGTCCTCCACGATCACCTGCAGGCGGATGCTCTCCTCGGTCACGGTCGCCGCCAGCTCGCCGACATCGGTCGACTCCGGGTGGGCGCCCGCGACCTCCGCGTGCTGGCGGATCGACGCCACGGGCGAGCGCAGCTCGTGCGCCGCGTCGGCGACGAACCGTCGCTGCCGTTCGTGCGCCGCGCGGACCGGTCCGAGCGTGACCCCGGCGATCCACCACGTGACGAGCGCAACCACGGCGAGCACGCCGGGCACGCCGATCAACAGCGCGTGCGCGACGGCCGAACGCGCATCACCCACGTCGTCGAGACCCCGTTCGACGACGATCGTCTGCTCCGTGCCGTCCGGCGCGAGCGCATGGCGTGTCACCGTGAGGAAGACCCCTTCGATCTTGCTCGGTTGCGCCGATTCGCCCGGTCCGAGCACCTGGATCGATTCCTCGTTCGGATCGGCGATCACGGGCAGCGCTTGCCCGGCGATAACCCGCTGGGCCACCTCCTCGGCCCGCGCCGCCGCCGCGTCGTGCACCTGCCCGGTCAACGACTGGCCGACATAGACCACCAGCGCAACGGCCGCGACGATCAGCGCCAACCCGACAACCGCGGTGGCCGCGATGGTCGTTCGGATCCGCAGACGGCGCAGCCCGTCAGCCACCGTCGGACACCAATCGGTACCCCGCGCCTCGGAGCGTCTCGATCGAGTGGCGACCGAACGGTCGGTCGAGCTTGGTACGCAGATGCGCCACGTAGACCTCGACGATGTTCACGTCACCGTCGAACGCCTCGTCCCATACGTGGTCGATGATCTCGCTCTTGGAGCAGACCTCCCCCGCATGACGCAGGAGGTATTCCAGCAGACCCAGCTCGCGCGCGGTGAGGGTGAGCTCGACTTCGCCGCGCCACACGCGCCGCTCCGCCGGGTCCAGGCGCAGGTCGCCGGCGGCCAGGACCACCGGACGCGCTTGAGCCCCTCGCCGGATCAGCGCGCGCAACCGGGCGACCAGCGCCACATAGGAGAACGGCTTGGTCACGTAGTCGTCGGCGCCGGTGTCGAGCGCCTCGGCCTCGTCGAACTCACCGTCCTTGGCGGTCAGCATCAGGATCGGCGTCCAGATCTCGGCCTCGCGCAGCGCCGCGCATACGCGGTAGCCGTTCATCTCGGGCAGCATCAGGTCGAGCACGATCGCGTCGTACGGACGCTCCTGGGCCATCCAAAGCCCGTCCGGCCCGGTGTGCGCGACGTCGGTCGCGAAGCCCTCGGCTTCGAGACCACGCCGCAGACCCTCGGCCATCACTACCTCGTCTTCGATCACCAGCACCCGCATCGTCGTTCTCCCGCACCATCTTGCCTCGGTCCGCTGAATCTTTGCTGAACGCGGTCCACAGACGTTCAGCGTGGGTTCAGTCTGGGAAGCAGAAGCTTCAGGGCGAGTCCGAGGAGATGGAGGAGACGATGCGTACACGAGTGCTTGCGCTGGCGACGATGCTGCTCACCGGTCTGCTGGTGTGGATGCCGGGCAGCGAGCCCGCCACCGCCACCATCAACCCGGCCGATTTCAGCGCACCCGTGGCTAATCCGTATTTCCCATTGAAGCCGGGAACGGTCTTCGTATACCGCGGCACCGAGGGACCCGACCACTTGGTCGAACATCTCCGGGTCACGCGCCGCACGAAGGACATCCTCGGCGTCACGACCATCGTGATCAGCGACGTGCTGCACAAGAACGGGCGACTCGCCGAGAAGACGACCGACTGGTACGCCGACGACAACGGCGGCACTGCGTGGTACTTCGGGGAGCACACCGCGTTGTATAACCGCCAGGGCAACGTCACGAGCCGTGAGGGTTCGTGGGAGGCGGGCGTCAAGGGCGGCCTCGCCGGGATCATCATGCCGGCAGACCCCAAGCCCACCGATGCCTATCGGCAGGAGTTCCTGGCCGGTCACGCCGAGGATCAGGCCTGGATCGTGGCGCGTCACGGGCGCGCCCGCGTCCCCTACGGCCGCGTCACCGACGTCGTGCGCTCCTACGAGTGGACACGCTTGGAGCCCAACGTCACGTCGTTGAAGCTCTACGCGCCGCACCTCGGGATCGTGCAGGAGGTCGACGTCGCCGGCGGCGAGGAGTTCCTCCAGCTGGTCGCGGTTCAGCATTTCTGAACAGCGAGCCTCGTTAGAGGCCTGCGATACTCGGCGGCATGGCCACCCCGTATGTCGCCGTGATCGGCGCCTCCAACGCGACGGAATGGGAGCTCGCGACCGCCGAGGCTTTGGGTCGCGCGCTGGCCGAGGCGGGATGCATCCTGGTGTGCGGTGGGCTCGGCGGCGTGATGAACGCGGCGGCGCGCGGGGCGCAGGCCGGCGGCGGCGTTTCGATCGGCATCCTGCCCGGCGACGAGCGTGACGTCGCCTCGCGGCACCTCAGCGTGGCGATCGCGACCGGGTTCGGCGAGGCGCGCAACGCGATCGTCGCGCGCAGCGCCGACGTCGTGATCGCGGTGGGTGGCGAGTTCGGCACACTGTCGGAGATCGCGCTCGCGCTCAAGATGGGCACGCCGGTGATCGGGATCGGAACCTGGGAGCTCGGTCGCGACGACCTGGATCGCGATCCGATCGTGCGGGTGTCCGACACCGAGACCGCCATGGCCGAGCTGCACCGCCTGCTGCCGCACATGCCGTAGGGAGCACGGCGGTTGACCCAACGGCCTAGCCGACGCACCATCACCGTCCGATGCTCGTCTTCCCCGTCGTGCTCGCGGCCCTGTGGTGCGCCTTCGCTTTCGAGTTGGTGCTCGAGAGCGCGCGCGTGCAGGCCCGAGCGCTGGTGGTCTTCGGCGATGTTCTAGCGGCGCCCTCGGTGACGGCCACGATCGTCGTGCTGTGCCTGGTCTCGGCCTCCGCTGCGATCGCGATGGTGAGCGTGCTGGCACATGCGCGCGGTCGCCGACTCGAGCGCCGGATGGTCGCGGAGCTCGACGCGCGCTGGGCGGCCCTCGCCGAGCGCGACGCCGGGGACGCGGCTCGAAAGAACCTGCTGTCCTGGCGGCTCGCCGAGCTCCAAACGTTGGTGGAGCAGCTCCTCGCCGAGCGAGAGGCGACGTTGCGGCACAAGCCCCAGCTGTTCCTGGTGCCCGAGTCTGTCAGCGTCACCAGGGCGAAGCGGAAGGCCGCCCCGGCTTCGCCGCACTAGGCCGGGCGGCCGCGCAGTTTCGCCAACCCGTTGGAAAGCGCGACCTTCTCGCCGGCCGTCAGCCCGACGACGAGCAGCAGCGGCACGTACACCGCGACGCCCACAGCGCCGACCAGCGCGATCTGTACGTACCACGCCGCCGAGTGCGCGACGGCCGCGACGGCCACCATCGCCAGCGCGCACGCCCCGGCGGGAAGCGCCAGCCGCACGTAGCTGCGGTCCCACGGGAAGATCCCCACCAACCGGCGCACCAGCACCAGGCGCAGCCAGTTCGAACAGGCGATCGTGATCGCTTGGGCCGCGGCAGCGCCGTTGATGCCGAACTTCGGGATCAGGATCAAGGACAGCACCAGATCAAGGATCGCCGACAGCACGTAGACGACGAGGTCCCAGCCGGTGCGCCCGGCCATGATCAGCACGAACCCCGCGGCGCCGACGCTGACGTTGATCGCCTGGCCGATCACGAGGATCCGAAGCGCCTCGGCGCCGCTGGCGAAGTCCGCCTTGCCGAACATCTGCAGGATCGCGGCGGGCACCACCAGCATCACCAACAGCACCGGGATCGTGCCCGCCACGGTCCAGCGCGTGATCGTCTTGAACAAGGTATCCAGGCGTGCCGTCTCGCCGCGCTCGTGCAGGTCGGCCACGAACGGCGCGAACACGTAGGACACCGCCGTCAGGAACAGCACCATGATCAGCGCCGCTCGCACGCACGCGGAGTACACGCCGATCTCGCTCGACGTCACATATCCGGCGGACACGAACGCCGACGCGACGAAGAAGTCGATCCAGAACAGGCCTTGCGAAAGCAGCGCGGCGGTCGCACGCGGGGCGCCGTAACGAAGGATCTTCCCGGTGAGCCCGGGATCGGTCTCTTCGCGCGTGAAACCACGGCTGATCGTGCCCCAGAAATAGCGCGAGCCGACCGCCGCGACGATCCACGATCCGGCGTAGGCCCACACCGCCATCGCCTCGGTCTTGTCGACGACCCGCCAGAGCACGAGCATCAGCACGATCCACAGCAGCGGCTGCGCCACCCACTGCACGTACAGGGTGTGCCGCATCACCTTGAGACCCCGGCTGCCGCCCAGCCACGTGTAGGTGAGCGCCACGAACGGGATCGCGAGCGCGCCGGCCCGGATCGAGGCGACAGACTGCGCCGCGGTCTCGGATCCGAGCGCCCGACCGATCGGCCCGGCCAGGGCGAACGTCACCGCACCCAGGACCACCGACACCGTGCCGGCGATCACCGCGGCCCGCGTCACGACCGGCCGGACGCGGCCGGGGTGCCCCGCGCCGACCTCGATCGCCACGTAGCGCACCGAGGCCATGTCCATGCCGAAGCGGGTGCCCGCCGCGGCGATGAACGCGAACTGCGTGCCGAGCGTGACGACCCCGAGCGCGATCGGTCCGCTGGCGCCGAACGCACGCGAGATCAGGATGTTCGCGCCGAATGTGCCGACCACGAACACAACGAGGCCGACGATGTTCTGGGCGGTGCCGGCCGCCAGGGTCTTGAAGTCCTTGCCTTCGCTGCCTGCGAACACGCCGGTCGGCGCCGCGGCCACGAGCTGTGCCTCTTCTTCGGGATCCACGGGGCGGAAGTATCTCAGGCGCTACTCGGGCACCCCGAGCGAGTCCAACAGGGCACAGCCGCAGTTCGGCCACGTCACCAGGGCTGGGAGTCTAGGCTGCGACCGCGAACCGGTATCCACCGCCACCCGTACTGGCAGGTAGGGAACGAAAGGAGACTGAAGATGATGCGTGCCCGATGGATCGTTCTGGCCACGTTGGCGGCGATGGGTCTTGCGGCGTGTTCCAGCGGCAGCAGCGGGGGCGCCTACGGCGGGGGCGGTGCGACGAGCACGTCGACCGCGGCGACCGGCGCAGCGGCGACCGTGGCGACCGCCGACGTCGGCACCCTGGGGAAGGTGCTCGTCAACGGCAGTGGGCGCACGCTATACCTGTTCGAGAGCGATACCGGCACGACCAGCACGTGCACCGGCAGCTGCGCGGGCACGTGGCCGGCCCTGGTGACCGCCGGCGCGGCAACCACCGGGTCCGGCGCCACCGCCTCGATGCTCGGCACCACCACCCGCGACGACGGCACGACCCAGGTCACGTACAACGGGCACCCGCTCTATATCTATAGCGGCGACACCACCGCGGGCGATGCGAACGGCGAGGGGATCGGCGGCGTGTGGTTCGCGGTGACCTCCAGCGGCACGCCGGCCCAGGCGTCGACCGGTGGGACCCCCACCGCGAGCGGCAGCGGTGGCGGTGGCTACGGTCACGCCTAGCCCGGACGGAATCTGGGCGGCGCGGTAGCGCCCCTCTGAGAGGGAGGGAGCCCGACATGTCCGAACGCAGCTACACAGCTGCCGGGCATCCTGCAGGCTCTTCACGACGCGATGTGAGGACCGCGGCGCTCACCCGTCGGTCCCTACTGCGGGCGACCCGCGAGCTGGCCACGACCGACCCGGCGCTGGCCGCGTCGGTCGAGCGGTTCGGGCCGCCGCCGCTGTGGTCGCGAGAACCCTCGTACGCGACACTGGTGCACCTCATCTTGGAACAACAGGTTTCGCTTGCCTCGGCGCAGGCCGCCTTCGATCGGCTGGTTGGCGAGCTCGGCAACGTGTCCCCCGAGGGCGTCCTTCGACTCGACGACACCGAGCTGCGCGCGATCGGGTTCAGCCGGCAGAAGACGGGCTACGCGCGCGACCTGGCGCGGGCGCTGCTCGATGGCTTCGACCTCGCGGCGCTCGCGGAACTGCCCGACGACGACGTGCGCGCCGCGCTGATCCAACATCGCGGGATCGGCCGGTGGACCGCCGACATCTACCTCACGATGTGTCTGCTGCGCCCCGATGTGTGGCCGCATGGCGACCTCGCGCTGCGCACCGCGGCGGCGGAGGTCCTTGGATCGAGCAAGCCGAGCGATCAGGAGCTCGCCGAGATCGCCGAGCGGTGGCGACCGCATCGCGCCGTGGCCGCGCGGATCTTGTGGCACGACTATCTGCGCCGCCGCGGTCTGCCGGTCGACTGACGTCAGCGGGCCGGCGTGCCCCGCTCGCCGGCGTGGTCGATCACGCCGTAGGCCTTGGCGTCGTCGGGCCCGAGGATGAAGTCGCGGTCGAGGTCCTCGTGGATCCTCTCGATCGTCTGGCCCGTATGCCGCGACAGGATCTCCTCCATCATGCGGCGCTGTCGCACCATCTCTTCCGCGTGGATCCGGATGTCCTCGGACTGCCCCTGCATGCGGCCGAGCGGTTGGTGCAACAGCACGCGGGCGTGCCCCAGCGCGTGGCGCTTCCCGAGCGCGCCGGCGGCAAGCAGCACGGCGGCGGCGCTCGCCGCCTGACCGATGCACCACGTCGCGACATCGGGACGCACCGCCTGCATCGTGTCGTAGATCGCGAACAGCGCCGTCATGTCGCCGCCCGGGGAGTTGATGTACAGCGCGATGTCTGCCTCATGGTTCTCCGCTTCGAGGAACAGCAGCTGCGCGACGACCAGGTTCGCCAGCTCGGGGGTCATCTCCTCGCCGAGGAACACGACCCGCTCGCGGAGCAGGCGCGAGTAGATGTCGAAGGCGCGCTCGCCGCGCTCGGCTTGCTCCACGACGGTGGGGATCAGCCGGCTCGACATCGTGTTCCTTTCGGGTCGATGGAGGTACCATGGCAACCTGAAGGTTGCCGACCTAGCCACCGTACCGCAGGTCGGCTTGGTCGGCAACCATCCGGTTGCCGAAAGGAGCGGGCATGACCGTCGAGGTGCACGAACAGACGATCGAGGCGCCGGCAGCCGACGTGTGGGGGTTCATGGTCGACCCGGCGGCGTTGTCCGCCTGGTTCGGCGCCGATGCGTGGCTCGAGCCGGTCATCGACGGCCCCGTGCTGTTCCGCTTCGCCGACGGGTCGGTGCGACGCGGGGTCGTCGAGGCGGTCGAACGCCCGCACCTGCTCACGTGGCGGTGGCGCGAGCATCGCGGCGCGGGCTTCGGCTTAGAGCTCGGAGAGTCCTCCCGCGTCACGATCGAGCTGGAGCCGGTCGCCGGAGGCACCCTCGTGCGCATCACGGAGTCGATGCAGGCGACGGCCGCGGCGTCGTGACCGATCCCGACCCCGTCTTCGAGGCACTTGCCGATCCCACGCGCCGCGCGGTGATCCGTGCGCTCGCCGACGAGGGACCGACGACGCTCTCGGCGCTGTCGCGCGAGCTCCCGATCTCGCGGCAGGCGGTCGCCAAGCACCTCGTCGTTTTGCAGGACGCCGGGCTCGTCGAAGGATCGGGTCCCGTACGCGGCCGCGTCTACACGTTCACGCCTCGCCCGTTGACCGATGCGATGGATTGGATGGTCGATGTCGGCGCCGGGTGGGACGACCGGCTCGCGCGCCTGAAGCAACAGGTCGAACGCCGAACGCGCTAGGGAACCACGCGCTCCCCGACCAGGAAGAACGTTTCCATCGAGCCCTTGCCCTTGACCTCGATCGGGCCCCGAGGGGACAGCTCGAACGCGCCGTCGAGCGCGGCCGCCGCCCGCTCGGTCAGTTGGATCTGGCCGGGCACGCCATGGGACTCCATACGGCTCGCGGTGTTCACGGTATCGCCCCATAGGTCATAGATGAACTTGCGCGTGCCGATCACGCCCGCCACGGCGGGGCCGGTGTCGATGCCGATCCGGATGCTCAACCCGTCGTAGATGCCAACCGCGATCGGCGCGAGCGCGCGACGCATCGCGAGCGCCAGCCGGGCGATCGCCTCGGCGTGATCGATCCGCGGCTCCGGCGCGCCGCCGACGACCATGTACGCATCGCCGATCGTCTTGATCTTCTCCAAGCCCTCCACGTCGGCCAGCACGTCGAACGCCGAGAAGATGCGGTCGAGCAGCCGCACGAGTTGATCCGGCCGCATGCCGGCGCTGAGCCGTGTGAACCCCTCGATGTCGGCGAACAGGACCGTGACCTCGTCAAGATCCTCGGCTATCACGCCCTCTGCCCGCTTCAAGCGTTCGGCGATCGTCACAGGTAAGACGTTGCGCAACAACAGCTCTGAGGTCTCCTGTTCCTCGGCCAGCTCGCTGCGCGCCCGCTGGCTCTGCTCGACGAAGAAGCCGAGCAGAACGAACGCGGCCAGCGTCAGTCCGGCGATGTTCGAGACGATGAACAGCATCTGCACCGCCCGGGAGAAGACCGCCGCGTGTTCGATGAACCGCGTGTTCCCGAGTGCGAGGACGATCAAGACGACGAAGAACGCGATCAGCCACGGGGTGGCTCGTCGCACGCCCAGCAACGCGACCGCCGCCAGCGGCACGATCACCGCCCATAGCACCATGCTGCTGGATGCCACGAACCCACCAAGCGACACCTGCAACAACGCCGGCAGGATCAGCCACACCGCCAGTTGCGTGGTGCGGAAGATGTCGAAACGTTTGGTGCGCGACAGCGCGAGCAATCCCGCCAGCGTGACCACCTGATACAGCAAGGGGATCGCCGCCGCGACGTAGTAGCCGTACGCGAGGTAGATGCCGATCCAGACGAACGAGATCGCGGCGATCCCGACCGAGGCGAGGATCAACGCGCCCGCGCGCAGACGATCCTCGCGCGTGTCCTGCGGTGTCGCGCCGATGTCGGCAAGCTGTTCGAGCAGCGACGAGATACGACCTGCTGCCTGCACGTGCCCCCCCTAACCTGCGCGAAGCCTAACCCAGGGCGATCTCGTCGCTCCTTGCGGACTGGTCCGCTGGGTTAGCGGTGACGGCGGTACAGGAGCTCGACGATCCCGCTACTGGAAGCGGTGTTGGAGACCAGGTCGAGTCCGTAGGACTTTGGGACGCCGTCGAACAGCCGGGTGCCCTCGCCCGCAATGTAGGGGAACACGCTCAGCTGGAGCTCGTCGATCAGGTCGAGCTGCATGAGCGACCGCCAGAGGCTGACGCCGCCCCAGACCACGATGTGGCCGTCGCCGCCTCGCCTGAGCTTGTCGATCTCTTCTGCCGTGTCACCAGCGGCGATGGTGGTGTTGGCCCACTCGGCCGTCTTCAGGGTCCGGGAGAAGACGACCTTGCGCCCGGCGTTCAGGATGTCGGCGAAAGGATGGTCGGTGGCCGTTGTCATGGACTCGGCGATGGCCTCGTAGGCGGTGCGGCCCATGATGTGCGCGTACGCGCTCTGGAGAAAGTCGAGTTGCGCCGGGTCGTCGGGCTCACGGTTTTCGGGCAGGTCGAAGCAGAACTTCCAAAACTCGGTGCCCTCGTCGGCGAGAAGGCCGTCGAGCGAGTAGTTGAACACCGTCGCTATCAGCTTCCGCATGATCAGACCTCCACGGGATAGCGCAGATGCGTGACACCCACACCGGTGACGACGGTCGGATTCCCGAGGACGACCGGTGTGTTCGCGAGGTGGTCGAACAGCCGCACTCCTGCGCCTAGCAACACGGCAGCCAGATCGATGTGGATCTCGTCGAGCAGCCCGGCGTCCAGGCACTGCTGGATCGTTTGGGCGCCGTGCACTCCCACGGACTTCGGGCCGGCAGCCGATTTCGCTCGAGCAACGGCGCTTTCGATGCCGTCGGTGACGAACTGGACTGTCGAGCCGGGCCGTGGCCAGCCTTCGGGCACGTGGTGGGTGACGATGAAAGCGGGCACATCCCACGGGTGCTGGCCGCCCCAGCCGTCAGCGACCTCGAACGTGCGCCGACCGGTGAGCATGGCGCCGATCTCAGCCACAAGGCCCCTCAGGTGGTCTGCGCTCGGTGCCGAGACGCGGAACGTCATGCCGGACGTCCCGCTCGCTGTGGGGACTTCGACGTCGCCCGAGAAGTACCAGTCGAAAACTTCGTCGACGCCGTCGTTCACATCGGCGACGTACCCGTCGAGAGACATCGACATGAGTGCGACCACCTTGGCCATCGTGCAGCTCCTTTCGACAAGATGAACGCCCAATCTACCGGCGAGGGTTCCCGAAGGTCGGCGAATGTACCTAGAGCGCAGAACTTGATGTGCGGTCCGCCTGCGCAAGGATGCAGAACTCGTTGCCTTCCGGATCGCTCAGGACGGTCCATGACTGCTCGCCCTGGCCGACGTCGGCACGAGTCGCGCCGAGGGCAAGAAGGCGGGCCACGGCGGCGTCCCGGTCGTCGGGCCGGAAGTCGAGGTGCAGACGGTTCTTCAGGGTCTTCGGTTCCGGGACGCGAACAAACAGGAGTCCGGGCACCCGTTCCGGCGCGGGCCGAATCTCGAACTCCTCGGGATCGTCGTTGACCACGACCCACTCCAGGGCGGCCGCCCACCACCGGCCTAGCGCGCCGGGATCGGCGGCATTCACGATGACCTGTTCCCACTCCAGCGCCATCAGTTCACCCCTCCGACTCTTCCTTCAGAACCTTGTGCCTTGATGGTATCGACTGTACGAAGTGCAGCACGACGCACATGCGGGACGCGATCGCGATCAAGTCGGCAACGACATCATCGAGCGGTCGGCTCGCATCCAGCTCACCGCCACTCCCAGTCCGAACCCGACGCGCTTCATGCGACTCATTGTGGAGCGAAGCGTAATCCCACTCTCGTGCCCGAGGGTTCAGGAATGTCGCCCGACCCCTACTGTTCGTCCGAAGGTGAGGTCGCGTGCCGAAAACGTCGCACTTCCTGCGGCCAACCGCAGGCCACCGCGATCTTTCCCGCCCACAAACGCGCAGCCTCCTCGTCGGCCACATCGATGACGGCGAGGCCGCCGAGCTGCTCCTTGGTCTCGGCGTACGGACCGTCGGTGATCAGCGGAGTGCCACTCGACGTATCGACACTGACCACCGGGGCAGCGTCGTCCAGTCCGCCGGTGAAGATGAGGACTCCGGCAGCCTTCATCTCCGCCCTCAGCACGCTGACTCGCTTGGACGCCTCGCGCAGATCCTCGTCCGTGAGGTCGGGCACCCACTCGTCGTTGAACGCGATGAGGTACTCGGTCATGTCTCCTCCTCTTGCCGGGTTTGGCCTTGTGGCCACCCTCCACTTTCTCAACGAACGGCGGCAGCCCGATTCGACACCGCGTCAGGAATCTTCCGGCGTCCGGGGGCATGAGGAGGGACAAAACGCTCGGATGCCCGAGGGTTCGCAAATGTACCTGGAGCCTGAGCGTGCTACTCCCGCTCGTCAGCGAACTCGGGAAGGCTCGGCCAGCGGTTGGCAGCCCAAGCGAGCCATGACCTATAACCCGTGGGCGACGCAGGCAGGTGTTCGGCAGCGATCTCTGCTTCCGTGGGGGCCTGGAAGATGCCCCGGAAACGATCGTGGTCGCCCGGGGCCATCTTGAAGGTAGCGCCCGGATCCCCCTCCCAACGAGCCGTTGCTCGCGCGCGTCGTTCCGCTTCCGGCATGTCGATGAAGTGCAGGCGGAAACGTCCGCCCGCATGTTCCGCGACGGAACGTATGGCCCAGCGCTCTTCCTCTGCCCAGCACCCGAAGTCGAGGACCACAGAGCCACCGACGCCAAGCACCTCGTGCGCGGCCCACAACAGGCGACCTTCGAGGACGTCTCGCTTGCCGTCAGCGTCGGGTTCACGCCACGCCGTGCCGAAGAGGGGGATCATCCACTCGTCGGGTGAGAACCGGACTGCGTTGTCCTCGTTCGCGATCTCTCGAGCGAGGGTCGTCTTGCCGACGCCAGGCAGGCCGACGGTCAAGTGCAGTGTGGGCGTTTCGGTCATTAGGGGAATCCTGACACCGCCGCTCACCAAGGGGGCGATCAGTCCAGTTCGCGCTCAGCCCGGCTGCGCAGGATGCAGAACTCGTTCCCCTCGGGATCGGCGAGAACGAGCCAGCCGCTTCCGTCCTCCTTGCGGGAGTCGTTCAGCGGTTTCGCACCCAGGGCTATGACCCGTTCGATCTCATCATCGCGGGCACGGTCGGTTGGTTCCAGATCGAGATGGACGCGGTTCTTTACCTGCTTGCCCTCGGGTACCTCAACGAACAACAACCTCGGCTCACCGTCTGGCCCGATGATCATGCACTCCTCGTGGCCGGCCTCGTTCGGATCTCCAGGCACGTCTTCGTAGCCCAGCACCTGCTTCCAGAACGTGGAGAGAGCGAAGGCGTCGCGGCAATCAAACGTCGTGTGCGAGACCCGAGAGACCATGGGTTGATGGTATCGACCTTATGAGTTTGCAGCTCGACGACAGGTCGTCGAGTGGGCGGGAGTCCTGTCGCTCGGCGACCTCAGGTGTCGCCAAGGTGGCATGACGAGGGACAAGACGTTCGGCTGTGCGAGGGTCGATGGATGTTCCCTGAGTGGGCTGCGCTGCCCGTCAGCCGTCGTCGGCTTCCGTGTACTCGACGTCCAACCCGTCGAGGAACTCCCTAGCTGCCCGCTTGGAACCAAGCACGTGAAGGACCGCGTGCTGCCCGCACTGCGAAATGATCTCGTGTTCGCGCTCGGGCTCCGAGCGGCGGCTGCGCCAGATGACAACGGCCAAACGCCACTCATCGCGCAACCGTCGCCAGGCCGAATCGTCGCACCCTTCGGGCATCTCGCCAAGGGGCTTCCGCAAGCCGCGCAGAAACGCGCGTCCCGCGCACACCCACCAGGGCGTGTCGAGAAACACAACGGTGTCCG